>DASXGD010000287.1:0-48742 GCA_036489245.1 Occallatibacter sp.
GTAACTCGCCGCCGTCGGCCTGCACGGCAAACATGGTGCAGGATTTCACGGTCTTGCCGTCGAGCACGACGGTGCAGGCGCCGCAGTGGGAAGTGTCGCAGCCGATGTGGGTGCCGGTGAGTCCGGGGAGGCTGCGGATGAGGTGAACCAGCAACATGCGCGGCTCGACCATCGCCTCGCGGTTGCGGCCGTTGATTTTGATGTGAACCAATTGCTTCGTCGCCATGTAACTTTCCTTTTTTGGCTTGAAGTATGTTAGTTGCCGGCCCGCTCATGAGCACGCGTCAGCGCGCGGCGTGTGAGTTCCTTGACCAATGCCCGCTTGTATTCCTCGGGACCGCGCAAGTCCGAACTGGGCTGTGCTTCCTCGGCGGCCAGCTGCGCGGCCTGGGTCATGTTGGCCTCGTCGACGGCCTTCCCGCGCAGGAATTCTTCAGCCCTGGCTGCCCGGATGGGCGTCGCACCGACATTGGTGAGGCCGATGCCCACGTTCCGGCATGTGCCTCCGCCATCGATCGTTAGTTGGGCTGCGGCGGCGGCAGTGGCAAAGTCGCCAACCTTGCGTTCCAGCTTGAAATAAGCTCCCCCGCTTCGCTCGGGCGGAATCGGAATGCGGATCTCGGTGACAATTTCGTCGTGTTCGAGCTGGGTCGTGAACAGGGTGACAAAGAAGCTGTCGACGGGAATCACTCTTTCGCCGCCGGGCCCCGTCGCCACAATCTCCGCTCGCAGGGCGAGCATTGTTGCCGGATGATCATTGGCTGGATCTCCGTGCGCCAGGTTGCCGGCCAGGGTGGCCAGATTACGAATCTGTGGATCTGCGATGACCCGCGACGTGTCGGCAAGAATGGGATATTTCGCGTGAATTAACGCAGAGTGTTCCAACTCGGCCTCGCGCGTCAACCCACCAATCTTCAGATATCCGTCATCTTCTCGAATGTAGGAGAGCCCGGAGATGCGGTTGATGTCGATAAGATACGCCGGCCTGGCGAGCCGGAACTTCATCATCGGAATCAGGCTCTGGCCGCCGCTGAGGATCTTGGCGTCGTCGCCGTATTGCTGCAGAAAGCCGATGGCTTCGGGGATGGACTTCGGGCGGAGATACTCGAAGGCGGCCGGGATCATCGTCGTTCACCTCCCATCCAGATTTTCTGGATGCCTGACGAGAAACCACATGCGTGAAGTTGCGAATTATCGCAAAACCAAAGAACGGCGTCCTTCTGATGATCGGGTTGATTGGCTGTGGATGCTGTCTTCGGAAGTCAGACTCTCTCGTTTTGCGATGGAGAATGTATTTGAGGCCCGGCCTACTTTATAGCGGCAGACGAGCGAATCCGTCAACACGGTGCTCTTTTCGATTGTTGTGCTTCAGAGTGGTGTCTCAGAAGTTCATGTCATAAATTGAACGCCCGAACAGCAGGTCCTTCGACTCCATTGGCCGTAAAACGGCCAAATTCCTCTCAGGATGACAAGCTTAAGTATGGTGCGAACCTTAGAGACAAGACACTAGAGAATCGTGCTCTCGATCGTCACCGGCCCGAGAAGGCCGGAGGGCCGGAGAGGCGAGTCCGCGTGCAGAGGATTGCCGGAAACCCAGGTGAGGCGCTCCTCGGCAGGAAGCCCGCTGTCGCGTATCAGACGATTGACCCAAAGGTTTGCAACCACGATCTCGAGCTTGTTTGCTTTTTCCTGAAGCAGGCCGGGCGGAATCCTCAGCCGCCAGGGATGACACCACGCGGTGCCCATTTCGCGCCCATTCAGCTGTGCGGTCGCGATGTTGCAGACTCTTCCAAGTGCGAGATGAAACATGCCGCCCCGGTCGGCATCGGGACAGTCGAAGCTGGCTCGATAGATTGCCTTGCCGGAATAGTACTTGATCTCTGGCTCTGCCCTCTGGCTCCAGTCTTCCAACTGTGCAAAGACTGTCCTGGCGGCAGGCCCTCCCCACTTCCGATCGAATGAAACTTCCCATGGTCCTTGAATCAGTTTGATCGTTTTTGCCTCGGGAAAGTTCTTGCCCTTCGATTGCGCACTCGAACCGTTGCGCCGGAACACGACAAAACCGCTCTCGAAAGCTTCCAGGCGGATGGGAACCAACGTGTGCCCAACTTTCTCCTCAAATTCAGAGAGCTCACGCCGCTCGCCGGTGATCGGATCCCACCACTCCGGATGTTTGCCGGTGAGACGGAAGCGGACCGTGGTTGATTGCAAACGATCCTCCCGATTCCCGAGGAAGTAGATGTCCTCGTCTCCATCTCGCCGATGGATGTAACGGATGCTCTCGGCGCCGTCGAAATCGGGAAGGATGCCACGCTGCGCGAGCACTCTCGCAGTAATCCGGTAACTGGGATAGAGCGACGCTTCCTCGAGACTTGCCGGAGTGAGCTTCCACGGCGCCACATCAAATGTCCCGCGGTCCACGGCCTGCGTTGACGGCCCATCGGGCGCGGCGGAAGTGCGCCACGATGCGCCGGTGGCGATCAGCTTGGATTGGCCCGACCTCGTGATGGCCAGCGCTCCAATCAACCCGCAGGGAACCGTTTTCTCTTCAGGCTCGCAAGATACGGTGACCGTAATTTCATTCCGGCCCGATACCAGGAGCGACGTAACATCGAATCGGCGGACCTTGGTGTAATCGTGTCCCGAGCCTACTAGCTTCCCATTGACGGAGACCTCAAACCTGGAATGGGCGGTGAGGGCGAGTCCGGCCGAATCGACTTCCTGCGGACTTTCCACGTCGAACGGGTGACTGAAATAGACGCGGTCCTCGCCGGGTTTCGCTCGATCGGAATCTGAACTCCAAATCCAGCGGGCTGCGGCCAAAGGATTCTGCGCCCGCAGACGCGTTGCGCTGTCGTCGTGCCACACCGTGCCTTTGCCGACGTTTCGAAGCGGGGGCTGCGGGCCATCGCCCCACAACGTCGCCGCAAGAGTTTTCACTGACTCATCACATTGCGGATAACCGGTCAGGCTGGGGGAGGCCTTCGGCGCCATGCCGATGATCGACGCGCCATTTTGCACGAGTTCCGCGATCTTCTTCAACAGCCGCGGCGTCATCGTCTCGACCTGCGGGAGAACCAGGAGGCGATACATCATGCCGTCGGGGAAGACGATATTGCCGTCGCGAACCGATGCCCGTCCGATCAGTGTTTCCGGACCGCATCCATCGAAGTTGTAACCGCGCCGGTCGGGCATGTCTCCAGAGAGAAATACAGACGGCGGGGGAAGAAACACGTTTGGCGCCCCTTCGGCGGCGAGGTACAGCACATCGGCCACAAACAAACCGCGACGCAGCATTGTCTGGCAGCGGCTGATGTAGAGGTGATATGCGGGCACCATGTCCCACCAGGTCTGCGTTCGGTCCCAATGCACGCCGTAGCCGCCGTCGGGGCCCATGGTCATGCCGGGATAGCGATCATTCCACGGCTGCGATTGAAAACGATGGAAGACGATGCGATTGATGCCCGCACAGAAGGCCCAGTCCCCCTGGTTCTTCATCGACGCCGGATGCTGCAGCCAATGGTCCGCCTGCTCAGCGGTGAAGGCCTCCGCGGCCACGATGCGACGGCCGTTGGTATGGGCGACAGACGTGGATTCAACCACGCTCCAATCGGTGTTGATGTCTCCGAACCGCGACCAGAATTCTGCCATGGGAACGTCGGCGACCGCTCCGAGCTCAAGATCCGAGCACGGATTCAGATCGTAGGGTTCGAGCGCCAGTTGAAGTCCGTTGCGGTGACCCAATTCGCGAAGACGCGTCGCCTGGTTCTCAATCACCAGTTCCTGCGCGGTCTGGCGGATATCCCACAGGAAACGTTCGGTGGTCTGCTCGTTATCGACTACATATCCGCGGAACGCGGGAAGAAAAGGCGCCGGGTCGTAGCCGCGTCTTTGCTCAAACTCCGACTGGAACCGGGCGGTCCAGTTCTGCGAACTCATTTCCCAACTGTCATAATGCACCGTGGTCAACCCGCTGTTTGCATGGCGGCGGGGCCCAATTCTCTCCAGCAGTTTTCGGAAGTAAGCATCGAAGTGATGATCGATTGCCTCGCGGCTGAACTTGTCTGATTCGAGACCGAGGCCGGGCTTGGGCGCGGGCCGTGTCGTCTGGCCGGTGATGGTGCGCCCGGCTCTCACGATGATCCAATCTCCGGCGGGCACATCCCAGTCGAGCCGGCCGTCCGGTTTCATGCGGCGGGTGAGATTCTGCACTGCGCCCGGCGCGATGCAATCCCGGGAAGGCACGCTGGGCCAGGCCGCGGAGGCGGGCAGAAACGGCCTGACCCAGGGACGCGTCGTGAATGGACCGAGGATCTGCGATGAATACGAGCCGCGCGTGTACAACGCCTTTTCATCAATGTCGGCGATGCGCGCGTCTCCGGCGGGCGCCGGGAACGCAAGCACGAACTCGTCGACATAAAAATCGCTCCACTCCGTACGCAATTCGGGAGTGAGCGTGTCCTCGCCGAAAAAAGGCGTTCGTGATTCTGGTCGAGGCAGTTGCGCGTCGAACCTTGCCGGACCGGTGATTCTGGTTTCGCTGGTGGACAGAAACTGCATTGATTCTTCCGGCTTGATCCACGGGCCGCCGGCGCCACACCAACCCGCGCCTGCGGCGAGGGCGATCTCGATACCTAAATCGTCGGCGCGCGAAAACGCCTGCGCGACCAACTGCTGCCACGCTTCGCTCATGAACTGCACGGGCCCGGGCGCTATCCCGATCCCGACCTCAAGGTAAACGCCGCCTCCGATTCCGGCGCGCTTCATCGCTTCAAGATCCGCGGCCATGCCGTCGGCGGTGAGGTTCCCGTCCATGAAATACCAATAGACCCAGGGTCGGGCACTATCGGCGGGATTCAGGAATTCATCTTGATTTGCATCGAATGGACGAGAGCTCTTTGCGAAGAACCGATCTGAAAGATTCAGACCTGCGAGGCTCATCAAGCCCGACCTGAGCAGGTTTCTCCTCGTGATCTTTCTGAACCTGGGTAGATGCATGATTCCTCCCGCACAATCTTCGCAACCCGGCGCTTTCGATAGCCGGCGGCGCAGACCATCGGAGATCATGCGCTCAGTCCCAACAACATCAGTTGCGTCAAGCGGGTATTGTCATGGCCCCGAGCCTGATAGCGCAATTGTAAAGTTGAGTAAAATTCTTATCCATAAATCAGCGAAGTTACCACCCGATTTCGGCGATCCCGTTTTAACAATCGCTCAGTCTGCGACGTTCGCACATTTTCTTTGATCAACAATCCTCTGTGTTCCTGCAAGAACTCTCCGATTCTCTGACTAATCGCATTACAATTTGAGTGGGAGGTAGTTCAATGGGAAGTCAATCCATCATTGCTGCTATTGATAAAGAAATTGCGCGGTTGCGCGAGGTACGGAAGGTTCTCGCGCGGAATGGCAAGGCAACGGAAACAAAGCGAGGATCAAAAGCGGGCGTCGCTGCCAAAAAAACGGTGAAGCGGAAACTTAGTCCGGAAGCGCGCGAGAGAATTGCAGCGGCGCAACGGAAACGTTGGGCAGCGGCCAGGAAAGCCAATAAATGAGCGCTGGCGGACAACATCCGCCACCTCGCGTGCTTCCTACTGCTGAGAAAATAGTTCTGCATCCTAAGGTTCGGAACGATGTGGGACCAGCGCGCCAGCCTCTTCCCGGCGAGTACGACACGGTAGCGCCGCTGCCAGATCTATGAGCCAGGAAGAAAATCCCGCCCGATGATTGAGACCAGCTTGTTTACTCCGACAGATGACGCACTCTCCCACGGTTACTTCAGGCTGGAATTCAATCTGCGGTCGGGACGTCGAGCCGATCATTCGCCAATGGAGGCTGAGCGGCGCGCGCACACGATCGACCGCGTGTCGAGGAGTTCTTTGTCGGCGAGCCGGCTGGCGCTGCTTTTCTTCGTTTGCCTTCTTCACGCTGCGGGTCAGGCGAACAGCGGGTCCTTGCACCTGTCGGTCACGGATTCGGCGGGCCATGGCGTCAGGACATCGGTTCACATCTCGAGTGAGGCAAGTCAGTATCGGTCCATTATCGAAACAGATAATCAAGGCCATGTCGACCTTCGAAATCTACCCTATGGAACCTATCAGCTGCAGATCCAGCAGGAGGGCTTTGCCCCTTTTTCCGATTCGCTGGAGATACGCACGACCATGCCCACCAGGTATCGTGTTCAACTCAAGCTGCCGACCGTCAATCAGACACTCACAGTTACTTCGGCCAGTACGTTGCTCGATCCCGAACAACCCGGATCGGTAAACCGGATCGGGTCAGGATTCCTCGAACATCGGCTTAGTTCGATTCTAGGCCGTTCCCTGCAGGACCTCGTCAATTCCCAGCCCGGGTGGCTGTACGAAGGCAATGCAGTTCTGCATCCGCGCGGCTCGGAGTATCAAACCCAATTTGTTGTCGACGGCATTCCCCTGACGGATAACCGCTCGCCCAGCTTTGGTCCCGAGATTGAAGCCGACGACGTGGGGTCTTTGAGTATCTATACCGCCGGTATTCCCGCTGAATACGGACGAAAGATGGGCGGAGTCGTCGAAGTCAATACGATTACGGATGCGAAACCGGGCATGCATGGCGAAGTGGTCCTGTCGGGCGGAAGCTTCGCCACCGCAGGCCTTTTCGCAAAAGGGCAATATGCGTGGGGAGCCAACACCCTGGGCGGCAGTGCAGACGGCGCGAACACTGATCGTTACCTCAACCCCGTCGTCCCGGAGAACTACACGAACACTGGAACCACGGGGGGCTTGTCGATTTCGTACCAGCGCGATTTCTCTCCCAACGAGCAGTTCGGCATCAATGTGCGCCACGAGCGCGCCGATTTCGATATTCCCAATGAGCAGGTTCAACAGGACGCGGGCCAGCACCAGACGGCCGACAACGTTGAGACTGCCGGTGTGGTCTTTTACCGGCACGCATTTTCCGAAAACACGATCGGCGATGTCCGCGGCATGGTTCGCGACAACGCCAGCGATTTTTATTCCAACGCGGAATCGACGCCGATTGCTTTGTCGCAACATAACTGGTTTCGCGAGGGCTACGTCCGGGGCACCATTACCGCCGCTCATCGACAACAGGAATGGAAACTCGGCGTGGAGTCTGACAATACGTTCCTGCATGAGAATTTCGATTATCTTATTACCGATCCGAGTCAATTCGACCCGGGCACGCTTCCTGATTTCTCGTTCGCGGCGGAACGACCCGACCTGGAGCAGTCGGCATTTGTGCAGGATCTGGTTCGAGCGGGCAAATGGATCGCGAGCCTGGGTGTTCGCTGGGATCACTACCAGCTTCTGCTGAACAAAAACGCGGTTGAACCTCGCGTCTCGGTATCGCGTTACATTCCTTCAGCCAGCCTGGTTATGCATTTTTCCTACGACCGGGTATTTCAAACACCCTCGTCGCAAAATCTCCTGCTCTCCAGTTCGAGCCAGGTCGAATCGATCAACCCGGCGAATTTTTTTCGCTTGCCGGTGCAGCCCTCGGAAGGCGACTACTACGAAGGCGGGCTGGCCAAAACCTTCTTTGACCGAGTCAGGCTGGATACCAACTATTACCGCCGCGTCGAAAATAATTTCGCGGACGACGACCAGATAGAAAACACCACGATCAGCTTCCCCATTGCGTTTCGCAAGGCGATCATTTACGGCGGGGAGGCGAAACTCAACGTGCCCGAATGGGGCCGATGGTCGGGGTTTCTCAGCTATTCCTACATGGTGGGGAATGCCTGGTTCCCGGTCACGGGCGGGCTGTTTCTAGGCAGCAATGCAGGCGCCGCAGAGGAGAATCTGAACGGCCACTTTCCGGTTACACAGGATCAGCGCAACACCGTCCGCGGCCGGGCTCGATTTCAACTTCATTCGCGAGTCTGGATGGCAGCAGGAGTTCAATATGACTCCGGCCTCCCTTTCGAATTTGATGGAGATCCGGCGACGGCGCTGGCCCAGTATGGGCCTCAGGTCTTAGCCCGAATCAACTTTGCCCGGGGCCGCATCTACCCCAGTTTTCTGGTGAACGCCTCGGCGGGCGTGAAGGTGCATAAGTCGGACCGCGTCGACATGCAGTTACAGGCAGACGGACAGAACCTCACCGATCTGCTCGACGTGATCGATTTCGGAGGGCTCTTTTCCGGAAACGCCATAGGGCCCTCGCGCAGCTTCATGATGCGCCTGACGACCAGTTTCTAAGTGGAGTTCCGCATGCCGGCCGGTGGACTTCAAGTCCAAGGCTCGCCGGCGGCGCCGGGACGACTATCGACGAGGAAACATGATCAGGCGGCCCTGCACCAGGTGATGGCGGCGCTGCAGCCGCGGATAGATGGTATCAAGCGTAATTCCGGCAATCATGCAGGACAGTGCTGATAACGACGGAACCGCAAGGACCAGCAACAAGTTCATGACGACAATCCGATCCTGATGACGCGGACGAACAGTTCGCCACGACATCGAAACTTAAATTGATCACGACGTGCTTCTGCTCCCCTTTTCAATCGTTCGCCAAAACGCAAAGAACACACGTGCAGGTCACGTGGGAAAAGAGGTCACAGACCTCTAGCCCGCGGCGAGCGGTGCCGGTTTCCAGGGGAGATCGGAATCAGACGAACCGGACTTCCCTCAACTTATTCCGGGTCCGATCAGGACTTGTTGTCCTATAGCAAATCCAAAACGAACGTAACATTGGCGTTGGGTGAGGACGCCCTGGGATCGCGGTAAGCCATAGATGGCTGGCCGGTTTCCCTTAGAAATTGCGACTCGGAGAGCTTCGGCTGATTGACTGCTAAAAATACTAGTAGCGTGGGCGTCACGCATCCCCCAGTCTAATAGGGGTCACGCGAAGCTTCGCATGCGTGCTGCTCTGTATTGCCTCGATATGCACCCAACCAACAGGCGACACCTTCCCCGGGGCCAATGGTCAGCCGCTGCGACCAAAGGAGAAATTTATGAAAAATTTCAGGGTAGCGCTGACCCTGGTTGCGATTTGCGCGCTCCTTTGCTGCCCATCGGGCGCGCGCGCGCAAGAGAAGGCTGGATCCACCACTGATCAGGTTCACGTGGTCATCACCGACGCCACTTTTCGAATGGACACGGAGCTTCCGCCTCTCCAACGCGACGACGTCAAGGTGAAACAGGGCAAGAACTTCCTCGATATCACCCAGTTGATTCCGGCCCAGGGCGAGAACGATGCGCTGCAGCTGATGATCCTGATCGACGACACGCTCGATGGGACCGCGGTCGGAAACAACCTGAATGATATTCGGGACTTCATCAGCGCCCAGCCAAAATCGGCGCTGATCGGAGTTGCCTACATGTCAAATGCGGGCATCCAGGTGGCTCAGAACTTCACCGCCGATCACGACCTGGCCGCGAAGGCAATCCGGCTGCCCCTCAGCCGCTTGTCGACCATGGACAGCCCCTACCTGTCGCTGATGGCCCTTGTAAAGGGATGGACTCAGCAGAAGGTGCGGCGCGAGATTTTGATGGTCTCCGACGGCATCGACCGGCTGCGCGGGGAATCGCCGCAGCTCGCCCGGACCTCCTCTTCCCTCATGGGACCCACAACTGTCGGGCCCGTGTATCACAGCATGCCGACGATCAGCCAGGATGCGAATTCAGCAAGCGAAATGAGCCAGCGGTACAACGTGATCGTGTTTCCGATCTATTCTCCCGGTGTGGGCCGGGCCGGACGAAGCTCCTGGGACCTGCAGAACGGGTTATCCGGACTTACCAAGATCGCGGATGAGACCGGCGGGGAGTGCTTCGCTCTGAGCACGTCCGCACTGGTCAGCTTCAAGCCCTACCTGGATCGCCTGCAGAAATATCTGAACAACCAGTACTACCTGGTGTTCAACGCGCCGCAGGGAAAAGGGGACAGGCTGCTGCGCGTCAATATCCAGAAGGTAGAGGGAAAGAACTCCGAGATCCTGTCGCCCGATAATGTGTGGGTGTCCGGTGTTCCGAAGGCTTCAAAGTAGGCCGTGTGCCGAACCGAAGCACCAGAGCGTACTATGCAGTGCGAGGAGAGTTGATCATGAAAGAAGCGTTCAACCAGTCAGGGAACAGCGTTGTGGACCGCCGCCGATTTCTCGGCTCGTCGTTGGGCGCCTGCGCCCTGACTCCCGTCTTTGCTCCCTCTTTCTTCCAACTCGCGGGCAGCCTGAGCCGTTCTTTGACTAAAGAAGAACGGGACAGCATGACGCCGGCGCAGGTGGTCGAGGAATTGAAGCAAGGGAACGAGCGGTTCCGGACGGGGAAGAGGGTTCCCCGCGATTACCTGGCGGAACAGAAATCCAGCGCCAAAGGGCAGTACCCGGCGGCGGTCATTCTAGCATGCCTTGATTCGCGGGTACCGGCGGAAATCGTTTTCGATACCGGAATCGGCGACACGTTTATCGGACGCATCGCCGGCAATGTCGTGAATGACGATATGTTAGGCAGCATGGAATTCGGCTGCGCGGCTTCGGGCTCGAAAGTGATCCTGGTTCTGGGGCACACCTCGTGCGGGGCGATCAAAGGCGCCATTGACGACGTTGAGTTGGGGAACCTGACCGGACTTCTGGCCCGTATCAAGCCGGCCATAACAGCCACGAAATTCGATGGCGAAAAATCCAGCAAGAATGCAGCCTATGTTGATGCCGTGGCCAAAACCAACGTCGTCTTGACGGTTGGCCAAATCCGGCGACGCAGCCCCATTCTCGAGGACCTGGAGAAGAAGGGCACTATTTCCATCGTGGGTGGAATGTATAACCTGGCCAATGGTCTGGTGAGTTTTCTCTAGACTGAAGACACGGTGCGAGCCTTTGACGTTGCGCGTTGTGCAACTGTCGCCTCACCCGACTGGCGAGTCAGGCAGACAGATCGCCCAGTTCGAGAACACTGCGAACCAGCGCGGCGCCGCAAATCTTTCGAGAGAGCTGGCGAAAGCCTTCAACATCCTGCGGGGGTGCGAAAAGCCCCGTTTCTTCTTCGGTAAGTTCACCCGCCCGTGAGAGCGGGAGCCTTACATAGCGAGATACAAGATCGTAGGCGCCAAACACCACGCCAAGGTGAGGAAACTCTCGCTGGAATTCCAGCTGAAGACAGTAGGCGGTCCAGGCCGCGTTCAAGACGCATGCGGTTTCGATGAGGGCTCCGCGACAAGCTGGTGATCGTGTAATCTCCAGTCCGTAAAGCAGCTCCATACTGACGGCAGCCGCACGTACCGCGACCAGGATCTGGTCTTCGATCGACCGGATGGGGAAATCGCTCGCGATCTTTAGATAACGGTCGGGGTCGAGATAGAGATCAACAGCCTCCGTCACCGCCCCGCATTTTGTATGCGCCAGGACCACGATAAGCTTGAGGGTTTCAGGAAAGTGCATCACCGCGTAGCGAAGGCTGCCCAGGCATTCCTGTCCGAGCACATTGCCGGCGACGCGCACCACGAAGAGCTCATTGCACCCCTTGGTGAACACCATCTCGGTGGGCACGCGAGCGTCGGCGCAACCGAGGACCGCCGCAAATGGAGCTTGCACCGGCGCATCCGCGTTCGCCACACCCCACCCGAACGCTCGCGGGTCAAACGAAATAACACGGGTCCGCTTGTCACTCGTGTTGGCATCGGTCATTTCCGCGAAATCCCGATTGCCCTGGACCAAAGCCTGGCACGCTTCTTCCGCACTGCGCGGCACCGGGCGCGCCTCTACATTCGCCGGATCAAAGCGATAGATCAAATCGAACATTCGTCTTCCCCCTGCCCCTTGGGCACCGCGGTCAAAGTGGATCGATGGCCGTTGGACGCATGTTATCAGGTACCGATGCATCATCGGATAAGGGCAAGGGATTCGCTTGTTCTGAGGAAGCAGCTATTGAATGGACACTGCAGTCCTGCGTACAGAATCGCTTTTCGCTGCGCCGCCCGGTGACGTCGGTGCCCACAGGCGGGCTCCGTCTCGACTTCATCGGGCGGGTGTCATGCTCAACTCAGGTCACGGCTTCGCAGCCGGTTTTGGGGCTCGTTATTGGTTGCTCGATACCTCCTTCGACTTGCCATCGATGGCCACATTGTGGTTCTGAGCGATCTGTTCAATCATCTGCAGGTGCTGCGAAATAACTTTTGTGCCCTGCGTCGCGATCTGCTTCACGTTGGGATCCTGCGCCGCCTCGGACTCACTCTGGAATTCCTTCAGGTCCTCTTTGTGGTCCTTGACCATGGCCTGGATGTACTCCGTGTCAAATTGCTGCCCAGACAGACCCTGCAGCTTCTCGATCAGTTTCTTGTCTTTCTTTGAGGGGCCCTTCGGCTCGCTTACACCGATTTGCTGGGCCACGGGCTTAAACCACTTGTCGCCCATTTGCGAGTGGTCGTTGACCATCTTCTGCGCGAACTGTTTGACGTCCTCGCTTTGCGACTTGTCCGCGGCCAGTTTTCCGAGTTCGACTTCCGCCATTCCGCCTTCCATCGCCTTGGTTACAAACGCCTGGTCGCCAAAATTCTGGGCGGTCGCGGGGGCTGCTCCTGGGGCGCCCATGGTTGACGGCTGCTGCTGTTGCGGGCTGGGCATACTGGGTTGCTGACCCCCGCCACCACCACCTCCGGGGTTTTGTGCGAGCAACGCGCCCGCCAGCAATACCGGGGCTGAAACAATGCCGATTTTTCTTGCGATTCGTTTCGCAGTCATCCGATTTCCTCCACTGGTAAATCAAGCCACAATTACCTGGCCGGGATAGTGAAACCAGCTTGGGCGTGCGATGCGACTCAGGATGGAGGGAGTTGCTTTCGGACTCGCCCCAAGAGCGTGCGGTGGCTGCATGGGCGTTAAGTGAAACCAGAACAGCGCTTTGGGAACAACCGCAGATCCTTCGCCGCGCTCAGGATGACACGCTCTAGAGGGGCGGGTACGGGCCGGCAAGGGATTACACCGGATTCTTCTAAGCTCCTTCGAAGTGCTGTTCGATCTCTTCGAGCGTCTTGCCCTTGGTTTCGGGCAGGAAGAATGACACCGTGAGCAGATAGACCACCGTGAACCCTGAGAACAAGAAGAACATCCGCGAGTAGCCGTATTTCCCCACCACGGGAAGAAAAATTGCCGCCAGGGTGGTGGAAACCAATTGGTTGATGACCAGCGCGATGCTCATTCCATTGGAGCGTATGCGGGTGGGCATGAGTTCCGACAGCGCCAGCCAGACGCAGACGCCCGGCCCGGAGGCGTAAAAGCCCACAAACATGTAAAGGAAAATCGCCATGAGCCAACCGTTAAGTGCGTTGGGCACCGGTGAAACATAGGCGTGTTCAATCTTTAGAGGGGCCGTTCGCGCCGCATCGAGGTCGGCGAATGGGTTGGTGAAGAATGCTTGTACTTTGCCCGCCGGAACGCAGGCCGCGCGGTTGATCTCGATGGTCGCGGCTTCCGATTCGCCGGTGCGCACTGGTGTCGTGGTCGCTGTAAACCCGCCGTAGGAGTAGATCACCGACAGCGACGAACGTTGCCCGTTGAACGCGCCGGCAGGCACGAGTTGTTGGGCTGCCGCCGCATCAAAACGGAATGTCAGAGCGTCTCCGGTCACCATGGCCTGCAGCGCCGTGCCCGCATCGTAGCGATGCTTTTCAGAGTGAACGAACAGCGCCCCGGTAGACAGATGCGCAACAATGATTCCCGAAGTCCCGACGATAAACAGGAACTTGCGTCCTTTGCGGTCGACCAGCGTCATGCCCACAATGGTCAGCAGAAAGTTGCACAAGGTGAATACGACATAGCCCCAGTGAGCGCTCACGTCCGAGAGTCCGCTCTGGAGGAGGATATCGGTGTTGAACCCGATCACCGAGTTGATCCCGGTAGCGGTGTTGCAGAACAGGATGACGCAGGCCAGCAGAAAAGGCAGCACGTAGCGGCGCCGCAGGAGGGAGTCGCTGCCGGGGACGGATTGGCCAGCGCCCTTGGACCGCGCGGACTCACGCGCGACCTGCTCCATCTCGCGCATTTCGAGCCCGGCCTGTTCCTCGGTCCGGGACCGGCGCAACGCTTCAAGCGCCGCTGTTTCCCTGCCCTTCCTGAAGAGCCAGCGCGGCGACTCGGAGACGAAGAATCCACCCAGGACAAAGAGAATTCCCGGGGGCATCGACATCCAGAAGATGCGCCGCCAAGCGTGGTCTTTCACTGTGAAAAGGGCGGCCGCGGATGCGGTCCGCGCGACCTCGGCGACGTGGTAGCTGTAGTAGATGCCGATGCATGCCGCGACGAAGATGCCCAGCGTCAACAGCCATTGAAAGACGCCGGTGCCGCGGCCGCGTTCCTTTGCCGACAGGCACTCGGCAAGGTAGAGCGGCACCACCATGCCCACCAGACCGCCGCTGACTCCCTGCAGCAGGCGCCCGAAGAACAGCGGCCCATAGCCTTGCGAAAGGGCAATCACCGGAATGCTCACCACAAAAGCGGCGCCGCTGAGGATCATGAGCGGCTTGCGTCCCATCCAGTCCGCCAGCAGGCCGGCGAACAGCGTGGAGAACACGCTGCCCAGAAGGACTGCCGCCACGATGATCGATAGCTCGCTGCCGGTGAGCTTGGAAGTGGCTTCGAGGTAAGGCAACGCGCCGCCGATGATGCCGACATCGATGCCGTAGAGCAGGCCCCCGAGCCCGGCAACAAACAGGAGAATGCGGTTATAGCGCTGCAGGTTCTTCTCAACCGAAGAGTTGGACGTCATTCATGCTCCGAGCGGTAAGAATCTCGTTGCAAGACTACATCATGGAAGCGCCCTCGGCTCCGTGCGCCGCCCCTGGGTTCTGCCGCGCTGCAGGCGCCGTATCCGCGGAGTTGTGCTGGTCGCGCCAGAATGCGGCAGCGCCGATCAACTGAGCCTTCTCCAAAAGCCGGGACGGAACCAGCTGAATGCCGTTGCAATCGGCAAGCTTTTGAGCGATGGGCAGAAAAAGCCGCGCCGAGCGCGCCATTCCTCCGCCCACGACTGCGACTTCGGGCTGGAACGGAGCGATCACGTCCCGGATGACCTGGCCGAGATTGTCCCCCAGCCTTTCGAAAACCCTGCGCGCCTCGGGATCGGAGGCAACCGCTTCAGCGATCGCCTTCACCTCTTTGGGCTTGCCGGTCCGCGCTGCGTAGTCGGCTTTCAACGCCCGGGTTGAAATGAGGTCTTCGACGGTTCCATCGCCATAAGGGAAGTTCCAGATCTCTCCGCCGGGAGGAACGCCCTTGCCATCGGTGACACATTGTCCGTGGATGGCAAAGGCCGAGCCAATTCCTGTACCGAGGGTCAATCCCACGGCGCGATTTGCGCCCCGGGCGCTTCCCGCGGCCAGTTCGCCGGTAAGAAAAGCAGCGGCATCATTGAGGAATCGCAATCGGTCGGATGCCCATCCGAAGCGCGCCGCCAGCGCGCCGCGCAGATCCCTGCCGTAGAGCCATTCCAGTTTGTGCTTGATCAGGCTCACGCCCGCGATGCAGTCGAACGGGCCGGGCACGGCGAGCGCCGCTCCCGCCAGGCGGCGGGGACTGCCCGCAACCTCGCGGCCAAGAAGATAGAGCAGATCGACAAATCCTTCGAAGCTGGAAACGCCGCCCAGGGGGGCGCTGGTGAGCTGAATTACATGCAGATCGTCAAGTGCGCACAACGCTGCGCTGACGTGGCTGCCGCCTACATCCAAAGCGAGAAGTAGACGGGAAGATTCCGAGGAGTTCACGGTATGACCGCCTGTCCAGGAAGGCAGAATTGAAGGCAGAAATCCTTCCTTGCGCAAAACCGCCACGGATCCCGGAGGCCGGGAGAAGGGCTCAAAACAGAATCAGTGAGAGTCTTTAGGATAACGGTATCACAGCTTTGCCCAGTTACACGCCGCCTGAACCGCATCTTTTAGAAGACAGTTGTGACCGCCGCGGCTGTAAATGCTATTTGCGCGAGGAACTGCGACACGTTCATGAATGCGCGCAGGGTGGAGGGCTTGAGCGACTTGTCGGGCACGACGATGGTATCTCCGGGATTCATCCTCAATTTGTAGAACTCATTTCCCCAGGTTCCATTGACCGCTTCCTTGCTGACCACCGCGCCGTTGGCGCGCACCACGAACATGTGTTTTTTGTCGGCGTCGCTATTAGGTCCGCCGGCTAGCTGAAGATAGGATTCCAGCCGGACTTCGGGGCGATACAGGAATGAATTCTGATTGAAGATGGCTCCCACGGCGTTGACCGTCGAAGGCACAGAAGGAACCAGGAAGGTGTCTCCGTTCTCAAGGGAGATATCGGGAATGACCTCCAAGCCTTTCGAGTCAGGCTTGAAGGCAAAGACCACGCGGCCCGTGGCCTTCACCTGCTGTAGTTGCGTGATCAAGCCCTGGATGCTGCCCTGCGCCGCGGAGAGGCCCGAAAGGTCCCCCGGACCCGCAGTTGCCGAGGTCGCCAGCGCCAGTGTCCCGCGCTGCATCTGCAGAATCATGCGCTGCACGGTCTCGTCCATGCGGCGCTGCTGGATCACGCGCGTCGACTCCCGCGTGAAAACCGACCCATACAGGTAGGCGTTGGGCGAAAAGCCCCCGGCGCGCTCCACCAGTGAACGAAGTGTCTCCCCGGGCCTCACGCTGTAGGTTCCAGAGTGGACGAATTCTCCTTCCAGGCGGATGAAACCGGTTTGTTCCGCAATCGGCACATGAATGTCGGACTGGGAAAACACGCTTACCACGTCGCCCGGCTGCAACTCCAGGTCCTGGGAAGCATCGTGCTCCAGCACGAGCTTGCCAAGATCGAAGGAAACCAAGGTGGTTTTGAGGGTGGCCGGATCCATTCTTTCGATTACCGCATAGCTCCAGTCGACATCGGGGGCGGTGAGCCGAACCACGGTGCGGCGCACCGCTTGCGGATTAATCTGCTCCGGGGTTTGGTTTTCCGTCTCGGCCAGCGCCGACTCGCTGCCGCGGGGCCCGGTTTGCTGCTGCTGTAGCGTTGCGCCACCCTGTTGACTCGCGGCGCTCGAATTGGCGTTAGCAGTATTTGCGAGCTGTTGGTTGTTCCCCGGAAGAGTGCTGTCGGTCAGGTACGCTCCCTGGGAGCTGTCCCAATAGTAGGCCGTCGTATCATCCGGCGGGCGCACCTGGGATTGATTCTGGGATTGATTCTGGCCTTGCGTGGCATTTGTGGTCTGCGAGGCGTTGTTGGCCTGGCGCCGCGCCATAATCGCCTGCTGTAGCGGCAAATCGATCGGGTTCGTGGGCTGTCGCAGGGCGGAAAGAGCGGGCAAGAGTTGAAACTCCGGCGCCGGCAATCCCAGGCTCACGCGTTTCCACCAGTAGTCCCTGGTGAGCAGAGATTCCTTGTCGGGAATCAGATCGCTGAGGCGCATTCCCTGGTGCCAGGCAAAACGCCCGGGATTTGCGGTATTGCCTCGCAGGGTCACGGTCTTCTGATACTTCGAAACGATGGAAATGACGTGGAGGATGTCCCCATCGGCCATCGGTGTGGCCATGCCCGCGGCATCGAGACGCACTTCCATCGCCTCCCGCCCGCTGTGCTCAGCATTGCGCTCGAGCGAAGCGCGCGCATCGGAAGCGAGGGCCGACAGATTGCTTGCATATTTCAGCACCTCGCCGACCGTATCACCGGGCAGCAGTTCATAGATCGCAGGCCGACGGACACTACCCAGGACCGCTGACTGGGGACCAACAGACGGTATGTAGATCACGTCCCCCGACTCCAGCTTCGTGTCCTTCGACTTATCTCCTGAAATGAGGAGACGATACAGATCGAATGTGGCGGACACCGTCCCGCCGCGCCTTAACTCAATGTGGCGCATCGATCCCTGGACTGACGGCCCGCCACTCGTGAATAACGCGTCCACCAGAGAACTGAACGAGCTGACGGTGTACACGCCGGGACGGCGCGCTTCGCCCGTCACGTAGATCTGGATAGCGCGAATCTGTCCGAGCTGAACCGAGAGGTCGAAGTTGCGATAAATCTTGCCCAGGGCCGCGCGAAGGTTCTGGTCAAGATCCCCAAAACGCAATCCAGCCACCTGGATCGCCCCCACCTGAGGCACAAAGATGTTGCCTGAGCGATCGACGCGCAGGTTGGCACTGAAATTCGTCTGTCCCCAGACGCGCAATCTCACCATGTCGTCCGGACCGATCACGTAGTCGGGGGGTACCGGGGCGTTGTCAAGGGGGGCAAAGGTCGAGGGAACATTTCGGAACAGGTCGGCCCCGAAGATGGGTAGCACCATGCCGGTGGTGGAGGATATGAACTTCTGAAATTCCGTCAGAGGCTCGGGAGGGAGCGGAATGGTCGTGCTCCTTTCCCGGGAGGTGAGCCGGCCTTGATCGTCGGTGTAGATGGAAGACTGGCCCTGTTGGGAACCAGGGAGTTGGGAGTAGATCGACTGTCCGTTGAAAGTCCCGGACGAGATGCCTCCGTTCAATCCCCTGGCGCCGCTACATGAAGACGATGCCGCCATCAAGGGGTCGGAGCAGTTGATCTGATTGCCCTGGCCCAGCGGGTTCGCCAGGCTGCCATTGTCGAGGCCCGATCCATCGGTTGGGTAGGGAATCTCCTGGGCGCAGGCTACGGCTGCGGCGAGGGTTACCGCGATGGTAATCAAAAGTCGCGTTCGCATCCGTGACGAGCCTTTGAAGCCGCGAAAAAAAAGGACCCGGGGGGATAGTCTTCGTTCCAATAAAACCACGCTTCCAAGCTGAAGACAGTTCATCTCATTGGAGTGTAAATTATTGAACCCGGGCCTTCGCCTTAGTTTAGGTACCGGTCGAACGGATCGCCGATCGACGCTTATCTCCGGGCGATTTTTACCGGCCGAGACAATGCGTCTTTCCAGCTTCAGGTCGGACTGGCTCCGCCACCCCATGACGGAGCGGGACATCCCGAAACTCTTCCGTTTACCATCAGAACACCGTGGACTACTATTGGACTGCAGCCCGATGATACTAGTGCGGGAAAACCGCAGGTTTCGCCGAAAGCAGTGGATCTCGCAGTAACTTCAAGATGCCGCCAACCAGTCGCAGGGACAAGGGCCCCATCCGCCGCACGACCACCATGGCCGACGTCGCGCAACTTGCGGGCGTCGGGAAAATGACTGTTTCCCGCCTCTTGAGCGGGAGCGCCAAGGTTTCGAAGGCCACCGCAGACCGGGTGTATCGCGCGGTCCGGATGCTGAACTATCAGCCCAACGAACTCGCCCGCAGCCTTCGTTCGGTTCATTCCAAGACCATCGCCCTCATTCTTCCCTACCTGTACGATCCCTTCTTCGCCACCTGCGCTCACGCGATATCGACCGTGGCCATGCAACACGGCTATTCCGTGCTGATCACCACGTCGGATGAGAAGACCGAGATCGAGCAGAAACAGGCCAGCCTCATGGTGCGCCGCCGGATCGACGGCATGATTATCATTCCCGCGCCGCATGATGCAGGCTACCTGAGCGACGAGGTGTTTTCCCACGTTCACGTCGTGACCCTCGACCGCCCGGCTCCGGACTCGCGCTTCGATTCCGTGCTCGTCAACAATCGGACCGGGGCGCGGGCGGGCGTGACCCACCTGATCGAGCACGGCCACAAGAAGATCGCCTTTCTGGGATTAAGCAAGAGCCTGTTTACTTTCCAGGCCCGGTACGCCGGTTACAGGGAAGCCATGACCCGGGCGGGACTTACTCCGGAAAGCTACGTGGACTGCGTGTCGCAGGAGAACACCGTCACGGCGGTCCATTCCCTTCTCACAGACGCCGATCCTCCCACGGCTCTGTTCGCGGGAAATAACCTGACCATGCGCCACATGCTGCATGCGCTGAACGTTCTCCGCATCGATGTGCCGGGAAAGATCGCCCTGGCCGGCTTCGACGACTTCGATATCGCCGACGTTCTACAGCCGGCTCTCACCGTGGTTCGCCAGCCGGTGTATCAGATTGGAGAAACGGGAGCCAATCTGCTGTTTGAAAGGATCGCGCGCGGCCAGTTTCCAACCAAGGGCCACCGCGTCGTCCTCCCTCTTGAACTGGTCATTCGCCGATCCTGCGGGTGTCATGCCCCAGGGGCGGATGCTGCCAAAGCAAAGTAGGCTGTGGCCGCACCTGTTTCAGGCCGGCAACAACGATTAGTTCGGCTTGCTCCAATCGAACAACTGAAATTCCCGTATGTGTGCCTCGCTGGTGCTGGACAGGATATTCAGCCGCACTCGCTTCGCTGTCACGGCCTGGAACGCGTCGATCCTGGTATGACCGATGGCCTCTCCGCCGGCGGCCCGTTCCCACTTCTGCTCTGATTCGTTCCACACTTCGATGGCGTATTTCTGCACATGCTGCCCGTCGTTCAGCCACTCCATGGTGAGAACGTGATCGAACGTTACTGGTTGATCGAAGCTCACTTCGAGTAAGGCATGATGCGAGTTGGGCGGCGCGGACCAGAATGTGTCTGGATCACCGTCGAGCGCGGCGGCAGTCTCGGGCGTCGCGGCCGCATGCCGGATAGAGAGATTGGCCCCGGCGCGCTTGCGTAGAGCGGCACCGAACTCCTCCAGCCGGGCCACGTCTGAATCGGGCAGCAGGCCGCGCCGGTCGGGAGCCAGTCCGAGCATCAATTGCGCACCCCGGCCCACCGTCTTGTCATACACATCGAGCAATTCGTTCAGGCTCTTCAGAGAGGCTTCGTCGTTGGGATGCCAGAACCAGTGGACTTTTCGCAAGGGCGTGTCGGCTTCGACGGGTCGCCAGCGGCGATATCCATGGCGGTCGATGACGTTCCAGTTCTCATAATCGACATAACCGGCCTCGGTGCCCACCCAGCGCGCATCGCCGTATTCAAACAGCCCGGTATCGGCAAAGACCACGGTGTTGGGCTGATACGTGCGCAGGGTTTCGATGATTTTCTTGAAGTCGTAGACGTGGCCCGCGCTGCCCGCGCCATCGAGCCAGAACTCCACCAGGTCTCCATAGTGCGAGGCGAGTTCCTCGAGTTCCGCGTTGTAGTAGCTGTCGTAGGCGGCGGCGTCTTTGTAACGCGGCTCGTGCCGGTCCCACGGGGAGAGATAGACACCGAATTTCAGGCCGTACTTGCGGGCCGCGCGGGCGACGTCGCCCACCACGTCGCCTTTGCCGCCTCTCCACGGACTGCTCTTCACGCTGTAATCGGTCTGTTCCGTGGGCCACAGGCAGAAGCCGTCGTGATGCTTGGCAACCAGCACCACATATCTGGCGCCCGCATCGCGGATGGCTTTCATCCATTGCTCGGGATCGAAGTCGGTGGGATTGAAGGTCGATGGACTGGCGGTCCCGTCGCCCCACTCCCGATCCAGAAATGTGTTGGTGGAGAAGTGAACGATGACGCCGAATTCGAGATCCTGCCACGCCCCCTGGTACGGCGCAGGCCTGATCTCTCCGCCGGCATCCTGCGCGGGCGCCATGACCGGCGCCATTCCGATGATCATGAGGATACTCAGCCAACGTAGCTCGCGGAGCCCGTTCCGCCTCATCGCACCTCTCCTTTGGTTTTGTGGTTTTGTCTCGATGCCCGGTTTGCGTTCCAGCGCCCGGCGCTACGCTCCGCGCACGGCGCGCCAGAGCGCCCCTCGCAGTGGATCGACGGGCTCTTCAACGATGTCAATGCCGGGGTAGCGCGAACGCAGGCAGCGCTCGATCGAAGCGCGCATGCGTACTACCCTGGCCAGAATGCTTCCCGCGAACGCCACCGCCGGAAGCTCAAACCCGTCGCTTTCCCTGGCGCGCATGCGTTCGATGAGAAGTCCGACGAGGTAGGCGAGATCGACGCCTCCCTGGTCAAGAATCTCCTGCGCCACGGTATCGCCTTGTTCGGCACACGCCACGACTTCGCGCGCGAATTGAGATCCGTACCGCGGCGGAGGCTGGGTATTGGCAAACTCGATGAGGGCGTCAACCGCGGGCAGGTCCCACAGCCGGCGCGCGGCTTCAAGAAGGCCGGTGGGCCGTCCCTCGTCGCGGGCCAGAAACCCGCGCCGCAAGCCTTCGATGCCGATCCAGTGGCCGGCTCCCTGGTCGGCCAGGATCGGACCCCACCCGCCGGCGGTGAAGATCTCCCCGCCGGCGGCGCGCGCCGCGACGTTCGAACCCGTCCCCGCGAGCGCCAGCACTCCCCGACCCCCGAAAAATGCCGCGTCCAGCGCAATCTCCACGTCGCCCACGAGGATGAGCGGGCCGGACACGTGTTGCGCGAAACTCTGCTGCAGCCAGTCGGTCACCAGGGGCACGGTGTTGCCGGATGTGCCCACGCAGGTGCGGGACACGGCATTCATCTTGACGCCGGTCGTCCGTTCGAGGTCCGTGAGCGCTTCGCGGAGGTTGTTCGAGGCGGTCGATTCGTCTGCATTGACCCGCTTGATGGTTCCTGTCAATGCGCGTCCGAGCTCGCGACTCTCGTCGGCAAGCAGAAACTCGGTTTTTGATCCCCCCGCGTCTACCGCCAGGTAGTAGGCCATCCCGCTCCCCGATTCAAAGTCAGACCATTATTGCAACTCTCCCTGGGACTGGGAGAGTTGATGCGGAGGGTTACGACTGGGCTGGGGAGTATCGGGCAGATCGAGAGCCTGCGAGGCACGGTGGCGTTTTTCAGCGACAGCCCCGCACCGGCTCGGCATTAAAAGCCATCACCAGAAACGGCTGAATTAGTGCGAAAACGCTAGAGAGCGCGGCGGCCCGTTATCAACTGGATGATCAGCACCACGACAGCGACCACGAGTACCAGGTGAATCAGGCTGCCTGCGATGTGAAAACTGAAGCCAAGAAGCCACAACACCAGAAGGATCACAAAGACCGTCCAAAGCATGTACATCTCCTTGAGGAAACTGGCGCCCTCGACGTTCGGGTGCCTGGGTAGGTTGGATGCAGAATAAGCATCGGCATCGACACCGAATCTTGCTTTTGTGTTTGCTACGCCGCGGATTGGGAATCCCCCGGTGAACCGCAGGCCCGGGTTGAATCACTGTCAAAGATGGCACCTGAATCCCTCAGCTTTCGCCCTTGGTTGTGACGGCTCTCTGGAGTTGCTCTACAGACCACACCAGCGGAAGAGCGGTCATGGTCTTAACCGAGGCCATCCGATTTGGCTGCTTTGACGACCACAACAGGCAATGAGCAGAGCGGCAGGAGTGCAATATGGCATTGCTTTTCGCGGGCATCAGCTCGGACACACTACCTCCGAACATCAACAAGCGCACATACGTGTACAGCCGTTTCGAGAAAACCGAAGCCGGCCAGCCGACGACCGCTTCTGCAGACGCAATGAAGCGTGTGAATGAAGCCTGGAAACAGGTCCAGGTCCGCGCCGGGACCGGCTCCTGCAATGCGTATTTCCAAGGGCTGAGTCGAAAACTGACGTTGCGACAGGTGCTGGATCAGGGGCCAATAACCGTGTGGTTACTTAAGCCCCGTGAAGACTACACGCTGAAAGACGCGCCGGTCGGGAATTCGGCCGGACGCGATATCGGGATCAACCCCTCTCTGTTGGAACCAGACAATGCGCTCGAGCTCGTTTGCACATTCATCCACGAACTGGCGCACGTCGGGGGAGCAACGACGAACGCCGATCCAGCCGACCCCCACTCTCTCGATGCAGAGAAGGCGCTCAATAACTGCTCGTGCCACAAACGGTACAACGAGGGAAACCTCGGGTACCACATTCGCACTCAGAATGCCAGCAAGTTCCAGGTTGTCTAAAAACAGCGTTTAAGGGTGGGACGCGCAAGCTGCCAGGCCGGACGGAATCCGGAACTCGAAGCGGCGAATCTAATTGCCATGGCAGATGAGTTGGCAGTTTCGGTACTGGACCTGGTGGGGATGCGGAGCGGCGAGGGAGCAGGGCCGGCGATTGCGCGTTCGGCGGACCTCGCAGAGCACGCAGAGCTTTGGGGCTACAAGCGATTCTGGCTGGCAGAGCATCATTCGATCGAGGGACTGGCCTGCTCGGCGACGGCGGTCCTGATCGGGCACGTTGCGGGCAGGACAAACACCATTCGCATTGGGAGCGGGGGCATTATGCTGCCCAACCATGCGCCGCTGGTGGTGGCCGAGCAGTTCGGGACGCTGGAGGCACTGTATCCCGGGCGCATCGACCTGGGACTGGGACGGGCGCCGGGCGGCGACTTCGCGACCATGCGGGCGCTGCGACGCGACTCGCGGCAATCCGGCGATGATTTTCCCGAGTTGCTGGAGGAGTTGCGCACCTACCTGGGCGACGCGCGTCCGGGGCAGGCGGTGAAGGCGATTCCGGGACAAGGAAGCCATGTGCCGATCACGCTGCTGGGATCGAGCGGCTTCAGCGCACAGCTGGCGGCGCAGTTGGGATTGCCGTTCGCGTTTGCGGCGCACTTCGCTCCCCAGTATCTGAATGCGGCGGCGGAACTCTATCACGAGCAGTTCCGGCCAAGCGAGGGGCTGGACAGGCCATACATGATGGTGGGCGTTCCGGTAATCGCGGCGGAGACGGATGCCGCGGCACGTCGCCTGTTTACAACGCCGCAGCAACGGTTCCTGCGCCTGATCCGGAATCAGCCGGTCGAACTGCTGGCCCCGGTGGACACGATGGACGGGTTGTGGACGGAATGGGAACGGGTGGCGGTCGAGAGCCGGCTGGGTGCGGCAATCGTCGGCTCGAACGCGACCGTCAAGGCGGGACTGGAGAAGCTGGTGCGGGAGACGGGCGCATCGGAGGCGATCGTGGTCACGGATACGTTCACGCACGAGGACCGGCTGGAGTCGTACCGGCGCGTGGCGGAGGTTGCGGCCGGGATTCGCGCGGACGCTCCAGCGACGGCTGGTGCATGAATTCTTATCCGCCAGTTTAGTCTGCAAGAAAGTTGATCCCGCAAGATGCGGGACCTTCAGCGGGAGACCGGTTTGATAAGAAAAACAGCAAGTTAGCGGCGCTGCGCGCCATAGCAAGTCAGCAAGTCAGCAGGTCAGCGCTGAGATCTGGTTCTCGCGCAGAAACTCTAGCCCGATCCTCGGTATTTCTGCGTTTTTCGGCGCGACAAAAAGTCATGCCCTGTTGCAAAACAAAACGACGAGATTTGCGGCGGACCGCGCCGGCTTGGGGCTCGTGCGGCGAGGTGGAAACGGCCGTAACACAAAGTCCTGTAAAATTGTTCAGGACTCCCATTCGCTGAAGTTCCGCATCCGTACGCCGCGGGCTTGGGCGATTGTGCTCAGTGCTATGCGCCGGAGTAAACTGTCTAACCGGGTATGGCGCATACAGAAGCCTGAAGACCTTGCGGCGAAGCACCCGAATTCCGGCACAACCGTTATCCCTGGGCGCGGGCGTGCGCAGAGTTGCGCTCGCAGGCGGCACGCTTCTCGCCGTTCCATTCCTGCTGTTGCTGGCCGGATGCGGCACTTCCACCGTGATTGCGAACCCCGTAAGCGGATCGTTTGCCCTCTCGCCCGCAACGGCTGCGATTGACACGAACTGCACCGGGTGTAACGCGACCGCCAAGCGGGGCGCGCCGGTGTATCGATTTGCGGTCCGGCTTCCGAATGGTGAGGCTGCGCCGGTGACATGGTCGGTGTCGGGGGGAGATGCGGCCGCGGGAGCCGGCTCGATCAGCGCTACCGGAGACTACTCACCGCCGGGCTACCTGACGGCAGACCAGGCGCAGGTGGTCGTGACAGCGCGGCTGGCTTCAGACCCACGCGTGGCGGCCAGCGCTCAAGTGACGGTCACGCCGGGATTCCTTCAACCGCTCACGCCGGAGAATGTCGCCCTGGGCGCCAATGGCACGGTAACCGTGACGGGCCGGCTGGCAGTGGCGGGCGGAAGCGCCGGCATCCAGTTCGCGCTGGGGAATGCCGCCTCCGATGCAAACGGAGGCTTGGGGTCGCTGGGCGTGACGACCTGCCAGCGATCGAGCAAGGCGTTTACGGCGTGCACGGTGACGTACACAGCGCCCTCGACCATCGCATCGACCGACGTGACTTACCTGGTGGCGAGACCGAGGGGTCCGAACTTTTCAGTGTCACTGGCTAAGACGGACCTGCAAATCCTGCTGAACACGTCGGGGGTGACGAGCAACCCGGCCGCGCACCAGGCGCAACTGCCAACGCTGATGCCGCTCGGCAGCTCGGGCGGCAACAATAACGATTTTGACGCGCATGGCAACGTGATTGCCGACTGCTGCAGCGGCACGCTGGGAGCGCTGGTCCAGGACAACAGCGGAAAGCAATACCTGTTGAGCAACAATCATGTGCTGGCGCGCAGCGACCACGCCGCGGTGGGCGATGCCATTGTGCAGCCGGGACTGATCGACAACAATTGCACGCCGAGCGGCGAGGGTGCGGGTACGGTGCCGGTGGGCGCGTTGACGGCGTGGCTGCCTCTGAAATCGCCGCAGACGAATGCCGACGCGGCGCTGGCGCAGGTGGCTTCACGCACGCTGGATGCGACGGGCAGCATTCTGGAGCTGGGCGTTCGGCAGAGCGATGGGACGCTGGCTGCTGCACCGCCAGGAATCTCGTCGAGTAACGGAAAGGGCGAAGCGCCGGGCCTGCAGATGCGGGTGGCAAAGAGCGGGCGCACAACCGGCTTGACGTGCGCCAGTGTTTCCGCGGTAAGCCTGGATGTTTCGGTGGACTACTATCGCGACTGCGCGGAGACCAAGCCGTACCTGACCAAGTTCTTCACCAACCAGGTGGCGGTCAGCGGCGATCGCTTCAGCGATGCGGGCGACTCCGGCGCGCTGGTGGTGGATACGAGCAACGCCGAGCCGGTGGGGTTGTTCTTTGCCGGCGGCACGGACTCGGCAGGGGTGGGGCAGGGGGTTGCGAATCCTGCCAATGATGTGCTGAGCGAACTGGGCGCGCAGGCCGGCGCCGGAACCAGCTACACGTTTGTCGGCGGCGCCGATCATGGAGTGAGCTGCCTGAGCTACGGGGACAGCACCATCGCCTCCGCACAAGGGGTGACGCTGAGTAATGAGCAGATCGCGAGCGGGCAGCGGGCGCTGGCGGCGGCGCGCCTGCTGGTGAATCCTTCCGCCGGCATCCTGGGCGTAGGCATGGGCAAGAGCAGCGATCATCCCAGTGAGGCGGCGGTGATTGTTTACGTAGACGAAGGCGGAACCACGAGCGTGCCCGACAGTGTCGAGGGGGTGCGCACGATGGTGATTCCCACTACTGCGCGGGCGGTGAGCATGGGAACGGCGCCGCTTGCCAACATGATCGGCGGCGCCGCGCCACTTCCGGCATCGGCGCTGAGCCAGGCTCTGGCGACCAAGCGACAGGTGGCGCGGAGCCTGATGGCGCCTCATGCAGCTTTCTTCGGGGTGGGCGTGGGCCAGAGCCTGGACAATCCGCGCGACGCGGCACTGGTGATCTACGTTGATCAGGCGAGGATTCCCGACAGGCTGCCGCAGACGATCAACGGCCTGCGCACGCGCTACGTAGTAATGGACCGGCTGCACGTGACCAGGTCGTACGCGACAACGGTGCAGTCGACGCGGCACTGTCTGCCTGCCACGGAGGTGGACGAGAGCGACGGATTCGATCCGGCTAACCTGAGAGAGCCACTGAGATTGAATCTGTTCTGAGCCTTCGGCAGAGGAACTGTCGTGATCGAATCAGAACGGACGTCGCCACGGCGGGATCAGTCGGGGCCGTCCTTCCCGTCCAAGCAGAGCTTGGACGGGGCAGCCCATTCAAGGAAGAAAGCCCGTGTCCTACGATGGGCCACCCGCCTCATTTGAAACGCGATTCCGCAAAGGAGCGCGGCGCCGATTGAATCAGTAGAGCAGTTCGCCGGCTTCGCTGGTGATGGCGGCGACCAGCAGCTTGAGGATTTCAATGCGCGGCTCGGCGAGTACCCTGGCGCTGGGGAGGCTGATTTTTCCGGGCAATTCCTCAACCGCTTTGCGCAAGACAGGCAGGACTGAGGAAAAGGTCGGGTAGCGGGTATCGCGTCCTACCTTGGCGAGGGCGCGCAAGGCTCCGATGGCGCCCAGCTGCTCGAGGATGTCCGCGTCGCGAAGGATGATGGCTTCCGTGGTCCGGGGGCTGTCCTGGGGCTGATGGGTGCGGATGGCTTCGGTGACGCCGTCGAGCTTTTCGATCGGGAAGCCGCAGGCAGCCAGGAGTTCGCGGGTGCGTGCGATGGTGTAGGGGACGTGGTTCCAGCGCTCCAGCTCCGCCTGGCTGCTGGGGCGATGGCCGATGTAGACGCCCAGATCGTGCATCCAGGCCGCGGCAAAGAGAACATCATCGTCGTAGTCCATACCCTTGCCGATGGCACTGGCGAGGGCGTATAGGCGGGGCTGATGGCCGAACTTGTCCTTGGGCTGCGCTTCGGCGCGGATGTAGGCCATAACGGATTGTCGCCAGGCGGGATTGATCATGCGGTCTTCTCCGGCCAGCGCGGCGACATGCGAATCAGGTCGAGTTCACCAAGGTCCTCCACCGTGAACGGAGGTGCAGCGGCGGGAATGGCGGCGATGCCGCGCGAAGGCAGATGGATGGAATCAAAGCCGGTGCCGGAAAGGCGGGCAGAACCGGAAGCGGCAAAGAGGTACGAAAGCCCGCGGGGAGGTTCGCCGGCTCCGGGCAGAGTTGCGCTGGCCCGGACACCTTTGACCGGAATGCGTTCGACGGAGAAATACTCGACGTCAATGAGGGTGGTGCGGTCGTGCAGCGGCTGGGGCGGGACGGTGCCGGCGCGGGTTTTGAACTTTGTGGCTTCAAGGGATTTTTCGATGTGCAGTTCGCGCGGGCGTCCGTAGTCGTACATGCGATAAGTAATATCGCAGTTCTGCTGGGTTTCAAGCACGATGGAACCTGGCCAGATGGCGTGCACGGTGCCGGCATCGACAAAGATCATGTCTCCCGAGCTGACCCTGAGCACGTTGAGGCTCTCTTCCAGGGTGCCGTGCTCCATGCCGGCACGGACTTCGTCGAGGGTGACGCCGGGCTTGAGCCCCACCGCCACCTGGGCTCCGGGCTCGGCGGCAAGTGCGTACCAGCACTCGGTCTTTCCCCTGGGCTCGCCGTACTTTTGCGCCATGCGATCGTCGGGATGCACCTGAACGCTCAGTTTTTCGCGGGCGAAGATGATCTTGATGAGGAGCGGGGACTGGGGAACCGGGGATGCCGGGCCGAGAAGGGCGCAGGAAGAGTTTGCAAACAGCTCGGCAAGGATGGCGCCCTTGTTCGGACCGCTGGCGACGCGGCACTGATCGCCTGTGAGCCAGACTTCGCCGATGGGCTCGGCGGGGCCCGGAGTGAGATCGAACCAGGGCCGCAGATCCGCGTAGCCCCACACTTTGGGCAAGAACCTGGGTTCAATCAGGAAGGGCGCTAACTCTGGAATGGAAGAACCCGGATCGCCAGCCATGTGAGCTGCCCTCAGACGCGCAGGATGGAATCGAAGGCCCGGGCGGAGTTCACTCCGCGAGGCATCCCGCCGCAACAATCCACTTTAGCAGAGGAGGCGATAGGACATGCGACGGGGGAGTTCGAGCGGATTCTGGAAGGTGATGCGGGCGGACGCAATGGTGCAACGCCGAACGGCATGCAACGATTCGCGGACGAGGTCAGTATGACCAGTCCGCGCCAAGGCCCGGCATCCGCAGAATCCCCGAAAATGGATTGAGGAAGCGCACTCTTCCAGCAGGTCGACTCGGTACCGTGCCGTATCAGATTGACGATTTCGTTGCCTGCAGGAGTTATTCTTCCATGCTGAAGGCCGACTCAGGATTAACTGAAATTCGGGCCGTCGTCGTCGCCCGCGAGACCACCGGCAGTCAATTGTTCAACGTCAATCTTTTTGAGTTCAGGAGTGATCCATTCTTTGCTAGTTTCTACTTTTTCTTCCAGGCGATTTTCCATTGTTACCCCTCTTTGAATAGCACCATATCTCGGCTTGAGCATTTGTGATGGTGGACACATGATACGACATGTGCAAGGACGGTGGTAGATCTTTTCGGGCGCAAAGCAGGGTGGTTGTCTGGGGAGACCGTATGGAGCATTCATCCTGGCGCGGCAAATCGCGCAACCTCCCGGCGGGTTTATGAAAACCGGCACAAGAACATTCCCACTCCGACGCCGCGGACCAGGATCCGCCGCGCGTTCGCGGTGGTGGTCGGATCGATCCTGATCGTCAGATCGCGGAGACACTTCCGGAGCAGGGGCAGGTCAAGAACTTCTCCGGCGAGCGAATGAGAGTCAAACGTGTCCAGGCAGTCGCGAAAAGAGGGCAACTCTCGAAGGATCCGGTGTCCCAGATCGGAGGCCTGAAGCCCCTTTCTGCCTCCATCCAATACTGAAGCTGGAAGGCGGCGGCGGAAGGCTCTTCTGAACAGGTAGCTGCTTTTTCCATCGCGGCGAAACTGGGTATCGGGAACTCGCAACAGGAACTCCAATAACGCGAGATTGGCGGTTGGATCGAGGATGGAGAGCCCATGCCTGGCGCCAATCTCCGACCAAATCCCAGCGCCGCTGGTCCAAGAGGCGTTCATGAATCTCCTTCGAAGGTCTTCTAGCGGAGAGAATGTGAATGTGACGTCGTACTGTGCGGCGCGCATTCGGGCACCCAGATCCAGTTCCGCCGCCAAGCCGGGATTCAGAGCCGAGTATTGCTGCCAGGGGGGACGACCGTGCCACCGCACCCTCCGCAAGAGCCGCAAGGGCGGGGTGACGATCGGCTTCAAGATTTGCCGCTTGAGCGTCAACCACGGATTGGATTCCGCGTGAAGAAACAGCTGCCATGCGTCCTGGGGGCGGCGCTCGCGAAGCGCGAGGAGCGCCGATCCGTTTCCGTTCCACGAAACGGTGGCATTTCCCATCTGTCCGCACAGCATCAGTGCGGCCCCATCGCGGGCGGCGATCTCCGTCACGGCCTGAACCCAGAATTGATTGCCGGCCGCATGACCGGGCTCATCATACAAATTCAGATAATGCTCGATTCCCCCAAGAACGCTGTATTCTGTCGCGTCGACAGCAATATGCCGTACATTTGCCCCAGCCATGAGCGCTGTGGCGTGAGCGGCATCCCATTCATTGCCCAGTCTTCTTTTTCCTGCACCGTCCGGGGGGAAGAACGGAATTGATGTGTAGGCGGTGAGCGGGCGACTCTGTGCCGCAAGAATGGGCGCCGCCATGGCGGTGACGGAACCGGAATCGCGGCCGCCGGATAACTGACTTGAGACGGATTTGTGGGTGCGAAGGCAGTTGTGGGTCGCCAGCGTGTAGAGGTCGAGGAACGCCTCTTCGTATTCTTCATCGCGCCGGAACGAGAGGAGTTCGCGGCCTTCGGGAGACCAGTGGCTGGCGAAACTACCCTCTCCCGTGGATCCGACGATCAGGGATTGTGCGCAAACGATGCGCCGGAAATTCTGATAGGCGGTTCGTTCCGCATCCTGAGGCCAACTGATCAGTAACTGAGCCAGGTGGAGAAGGTCGGGTTCCTTGCTCACGCCGGGGAGCGCCAGGAGCGCCTTGAGGCTGGACGCGAAGGAGATGAACCCCTTGCCCTGATGAAAATAGAGAGTTGAGTTCCCGAAGGCATCGCGGGCGAGAAAGAGGCGGCGGTCGCGGCGATTCCAGCCGGCCATGGCCCAGTCGCCCTGGAGATGGATGCTGACCTCTTCGCCCCAGCGGTCGAACGCCAGGCCGACCAGTTGGCCGTCCGGTGTCTGGGGCGCGTCGCGGGGAGCTATGTCGAAGGCGTCGAGGAGTTCCTGACGGTTGTCGAGCCGGGCGGCGGAGACGACCAGACCGCGGGCTCCCTCCCGGGGCTGCTTCTCGAACGGATCCTCCGGTGAGACCTCGAGCAGGAGGTGCCCAAGGGCGATCGAGCCTTCAATTCGGTTGGCCCCGCCATGCGGACCGTAATAAGCCATGGCCGAGCGCATCTGTTCCAGCCAATGGGGAGAAACAGGAGCGCCGTCGTAGCGGTAGATTCCGTAAATCCCGCTCATGCCTGCTTCCGGGCGAAGGTGGTAAAGGTCTTGAACCGCTCGTGTCCGGCTCCGCCGGTGACCAGGCGGGGGCCGAAGCGCAACCAGGCGTGCGCGAGGAGTTGGCGGGATTCTCCGCGATCGGCGCCAAAGCTGACGGTGCCTTCAAGACCGCGTCGGCGCAGCATCCAGGTTCCGGCCAGGGCCTGGGCCAGGCAACGGGCGTCCCAGGGAACGCGGCGGGCAAGGGCGCCCACGGCCCAGCCGATTCGACCGGCAAGACGGATCTGGCCGCGCGTAGCCGTGGGTGGAGTTTCGGTACCGGGCGTGCCTAGCCAGGCGGCAATGCGCCGGAACGGAAGGCAGGCCATCGCGATCCGCGCCAGCGCCAGCGCGACCAGAGCTTCGCGAAGAAGCCGCTTGCGCAAGCGGGGGAGGCGCCGGTATCGATGGAATTCATTCCACACGCAACAGACCTTCCTTCTCCATGTCGGCAAGGAATTTCTGCACGTCCTCGGCGCAGGTCTCAGGGGAAACGCGATATTCCTCGACCAGGGAGTCCACAAGCTGCGCGAAGGTCATGGGGGTCTCGAGCTTCTCCCAGATCCTGCGGGCGGGGCCTTCCAATCCATAGTAGGCGCCGGCGTTGATGCTCATCAGGACGGTCTCCTGATCGAGTTCGGTGGACACGAGTTCGCGGGAACGCGTGAGCCTGTCATCGGGACCAAAACTACGCATGGCCGTTTGCCTCCACGCCTGGGGCCGGTGCAAAGCACTCGGCCCAGGCCAGCTCAAGGAAATTGACCAAATTCCCGGGTTGGGTCGCGTCGCGCCGCCGGCCGACTCGGACCACGGATGCATGCTGAGCAATGATCCCGGCCATGCGCGACACTTCGCTCTGGGTGCGCTGCCCTTTCAGATAAAAGGGGCGGTATAGGTTTTCGAGCAGGCACTGCACTTTGCTGAGCCCGCGGAGAGGCTCGAAGCGCGGGACGTCGTGATCGGCGAGGACATGGATGGCGCGCAAGGGGACGGGGTCAGGGCAGTATCGTTCGCCCATGGGCACAACATATTTATCGACATCGAAGCGGGAGCCTTCCGGGGTGCCCAGGCGCTGCCAGGCATCGGCGCAGAGGCGGATCTGGGAAAGAGCCGGCAAGATGCGCAAACCGTCGGGCGTACGTTCCACGGCGCACACATCGTCGCTGAGGAGCCGGTATCCCTGGCGGTGGAACTCGGCGGCGAGGGTAGACTTCCCTGCTCCCTGAACGCCGACAAAGATCATCGCGCCCCAGGGCGTTTCGACGGCGCTGCCATGCAGCGGATAGAGACCGCGCTGATAGAGCAACGCGCCCATGGTCGAGCCGAGAAGGAAAAGGCGAATCTTTTCCGGCGTTGAATCGGCCACGGGTTCGATCAGGATGCGCTTCCCGTCTTCCACGCTATAGCGCGCCACACCGGGGACATCCAATCGAAAATGGCCGGGCTGCACTTCGTAACGCCGGTCAGCCAGGGGGCTGAGCGCGGCCGCTCCCCTGTCGAGCACGCGAATGGTCACGTCGGGATGGCTTGCGGGATAGGGATGCGGGGGAAGCTCAGGGCACAACAGGTCTGCATGGATGCTCAGTCCGTAGGCCCAATACGCATTCACCGCCATCGTTCACCTCGATCAGCACCGAGCCAGCCGGCCGGCTTAAGTCCCAAACCAGGGTCAGTTATTGGCATTGGCGGCCGGCACGGGCTCGCCGAACAGTTTCGACTCATGCAGCAAGGGAGCGGACACGTGCACATCGCTTTCCCTGGGTACCCAGAGATATTCCGGAACGATTTCCTTGACCTTGGCGCGGATGCGATCGGGTATGCCCGTGGCGCTTTCGGCTCGCAATTCAGAGAGTAACTGGAGCAGCTCCGGCCACGAGGCGGTTTGTCCCTGGGTCCGGAAGACCTTTTGTGCTCCTGTGTTTGACCGTCTTTCGAATCCGTAGAAGAGATCTTCAAAGAGCTTCTCTCCCGGCCGCAGCCCGGTGAAGGAAATTTTGACTTCGTCCTGATGGAGGCCGGAGAGGCGGATGAGCGTTTTCGCCATGTCGAGGATGCGGACGGGTTTTCCCATGTCGAGGACAAGGACGTCGCGCTTTTCGCCGATGGAAAAGGCCTGCAGGACGAGGGAAACGGCCTCCGGAATGGTCATGAAATAGCGCGTGATATCAGGGTGGGTGACGGTGATAGTGCGTTTGACCCTGATCTGTTCCTGAAAGAGGGGAATGACGCTTCCCTGGGAACCCAGTACATTACCGAAGCGAACCGACAGGCAGCGCATGCGCGAAGGCCGGGCAGCGACCATCAGTTCCCCGATACGCTTGGTGCAGCCCATGAAGCTGGTGGGGTTGACTGCCTTATCAGACGAGATGAGGAGAAAGTCTTCGCAGCCGGACTGATCGGCAACTTCCATCAGGGCCTGCAAACCGAAGACGTTGTTCTTGAGGGCCTCAGAGAGATTTTCTTCCATGAGGGGGACGTGCTTGTAAGCAGCGGCATGAATGACGACCTGGACATCGTGTTCCTGAATGACGTCGCGCAAGCGCGTGGCATCGGTAATATCGGCGACACAGTAGACGATGTTGCAGGCTGAACCTGTCTGGGCGTTCTGCAGATTGAAGAGGGGCGTTTCGGCCTGGTCGAGGCAGACAAGTTTGAGAGGATTGTAGTTCAGCAACTGGTGGCAGAGTTCGGAGCCAATGGAGCCGGCGGCTCCCGTCACCATCACGACGCGTCCGGCGATTCTTCGCCGAACCGAATCCACGTCGAGGCAAACGGGATCGCGGCCGAGGAGATCTTCGAACTTGACATCCCGCAATTGATCGACTGTGACGGTATCGTTGATGAGGTCTCTGAGGCTGGGAATGGTCCGGAAACGGAGCCGCGTTTGATCGCAGAGATCGATGATGCGCTGCATCTGCTCGCCGGAAGCGGAGGGGATGGCGATCATGAGTTCATCGGGCCGGTAGGCGCGGACAACATGGACCAAATCCGTGACCGTTCCAGCCACGGGAACTCCATGGAGACGCATTCCGGCCTTGGCCGGATCGTCGTCGACCAGCGCCACGGGGAGGTACGGGCTGCGCGGCAGCTCACGCAGCAGCATGGCGGCGGCGCAGCCGGCTCCGATGACAACCACGGTTTTCCGATTGTCGCGCTCGCTTGAGCGCATGGCGTTTTGGAACACGGTGCGGGATAAGACCCGAACGCCAACCAGCATGCACACGGTGAGAATCAGTTCGATGCAGTAGACGGATAAGGGAAAGCGCTTTTCACCGAGAAGCCAGCGTTCGGCAGCGAGGAATCCGACCGAGCCCAGGGCCACTGCCTTGAGAATATCCAGAGCGTCGCTGATACCTGTATGGCGCCAGTAGCCGTGGAAGAGGTTGAATCGCGCCATTCCCAGCACACGCAACAGCATCAGAATGGGCATCGCCGCGAGAAGTACTTGCGGGTTTGGAAAAGCAAAATCGAATCGCAGCAGCCACGCAATCGTGACCGACAATGCGACCAGCAGGACTTCACCAAGGGCAACAAAGAAGCGGTTCTTACTTGTGAACATCGACTCAACCTCTTCTTGCGGTTTGAATCATTAGCTCACCGAAAACGGATTCCGTATCGTGTCAGGAACTTCGTTTGGCGATGATCTTTGTTTGGACATCGTTTGAGTTTCCCTCAGTCAGGGCGGCGCGATTCTAATGAATGGTGCTGATGGTGGCGCCGGTTAATGCTGCTGAAGACAATATCTGCGTGTAATACGGAAGTTGCTGCGCGAAGTTGTTTGGCGATTTCAACTTGGTTGGAATCACGATCGAATCTCCGGGGAGCAGCGTGAGGTCCTCAAATTCGTTGCGCCAGAGCCCGTTGTGGGATTGGCGGGCGACGACAGTTCCGTCGGCCCGAATGACAAATGCATGTTTCTTGTCGGCCTGGCGGTTTGGACCACCGGCGTCAGCAAGATAGGCAGCAACCTGTTTTTTCGGCTGGTAGCGGAAGGCGTTTTCGTTGTAGACCGCGCCTGCAACCTGGACGGTGCCGAGCCGGGGAGGAATGTAGTAGCTGTCTCCGTCTTCGAGGGGAAACGCGGGTATGTCGGCGACGCTGGCGGCGCCAGGTTTCATGTCCAGCACGATGCGCCCGGTGGGATGAACCGCGGAAAGCTGACTCAAGACCGCCTGCTGCGCACCGAGCTGGGCTTGCTGCTCCACGGCGCTCGTACCCACCGAAGGGGCAGCCGCATATTTTGACATCACATCTCTCTGCATCTGGTTGATGGAAAGTCTCAGTTCCGCTTCCTCAGCCTGGCGCGTCGAAACCCGCGTCAGTTGCGAAGCATAGAGGTAGGAGTGGGCCGTCAGTCCGCCTGCTCGCTCCACCACATTCCTGAGGGTTTCACCCGGCTCGACCCGGTACACGCCGGGAATGGCTACCTCGCCTCCCACACGAATAAAGCTCGAGTGCTTGTCGAGAGGCAGGGGAAGATCGCGGCGCGAGAAGACAGTGACCACGTCGCCTGCTTTCAGGAGTTGATTGTCCGCGGACGCGGGATCGTCGATGGCCCTGGCAAGATTGAAAGAGACCAGACGGGTCGTGAGATCAAGCGGGTCGAGTCTTTCGATCACGGCGTAATCCCAATTGATCTCCGCGTCGGTGAGGGCCAGATCGCTAATGACGTCAGTGCGGGGCGTTGCGGACTGCGGGGTCTGCTGGTCCCAGTGTTCGTGATGCAGGGGCACGGCGCTCGGGTTTGATCCGGCGGCGGCGGCCAGGCTGGCGAGCTGGTCTGCCTGGCGAGCCGAAAGCCGATTGGGATTCGAAGCATCCGGGGGGTAGGTCTGCTGATTGTCAGGAGGATAACCCTGCTGACCGTCAGCTGCGTATCGCGGATCTTCAGAGTATCGCGGGTCGTCGGAATATCTCTGTTCCTGCGAGTATCTCTGGTCCTCGGCGGGATACCTCTGCTGGTCTCCCTGCGTGCGATTGGGAGCGAAATCGGAAGGGGAAAGCTGGTTCTGAGGGGTTGGGCCAGCCAGGCTGTTCTGCTGATTCCAATGTCTGCGTGTGATCAGAACATCCCGGGACGGGATCACGTCTGAGACGCGCATGCCTTCGTGCCAGAGGAACCGGCCGGGGCGGGCGACGTTGCCGCGCAGGGTCACAGAATTCTCGAAACGGGGGGAAATCACCCCAATGCGCAGAAGATCTCCATCCATCAGCATCCTCTGCAGGCCCGAGCCATCGAGGGCGAACTCGTCGACGCGCCTCCTGGCATGGTTCTCGATCCGTTCCAGGATCGCTCGATCGACGCGAGCCAGGCTGGTGAGGCCACCCGCGTTGGCCAGGGCGTCCGCGACGGTCGTATCGCCCTTCAATTCGTAGATACCGGGATCATTGACGTTGTCGACAATCGCCACCTGAGGACCGATGGGAGGGATGTAGATCACGTCCCCGGGTAGCAGTTGCACGTCATGAGACTTGTCTCCCCGGCGGAGCAGATCGTAGACATCGAATTCAGTCAGCCGCTGGTCGCCGCGGCGCAACTGGATGCGCCGCATGGTGCCGGTCGCCGAAGGGCCGCCCGACGCAAAGAGGGCGTTGACGAGAGTGCTGAGCGAGCTCACCGTGTATGCACCGGGCTGGCGGGCGCTGCCCAGGACAAACACCTGGATCGAGCGCAGACGTCCCATGGTGACGTTGAGCTGAAAATCCTTGTAGAGATTGCCTACCGCGTTGCGCAGAAAGCTGTCCAGCTGTTCGTAACGCAGGCCGGCGACCGTGAGAGTGCCCACGCGAGGCAAGGAAATCTGTCCATTCCGGTCAACGGTGACGTGACCGTCGAGATCGATTTTTCCCCAGACCCGGATCAGCAGTTCATCGCCGGGACCGACGACATAGTTGGCTGGAACGGGCACGCGGTCCAAGGGGGCAAAGGTCGAGGGAGGTTCATCGAAGAGTTGCCGGCCGTACACCTTGAGCGGATGCCCGGCTACGTCTTCCGCAAAAAGCTCGAAGTCGGTCGGAGTGAGAATGGGCCGCGGCCTGCGGGGGGGCTGAGGCAGACGGGTGTCGGTGCTTTGGCCTTCTCTAAGATCGTAGATTTCGGTGGGGGGGACATTGGATGTGCCCGTAGTGTCACGGGGGGCTGTCGCCGAAGCGGGGGCCGACGGGGTCTGAGAACCCGGAGTGGTCAGGACCGACTGGCCAAGGCAGAGCGTGGAGAAGAACAACAACAACAGTGAGAGCCTTTGGTTCATAGGGAAAGACAACCTTTAAATTCAGAAAAACGGGAAGCAGACCAAAGTGCAGATGGAGATGCCGCGATGAATTCCGAGGCCGCAAGGGACAAGGCGGCATGGGTGTTCATCGGGTGGCTCTCCGGCACCTTAAATCGAAGCAGAAACAGCATCATCGCAAGAATCCATCGTGAATTGTGATCGCGGCATCAGACCGTGCAGCCACAAGCTGACATAGTGTTCGGGACGGACCGCGGAAGCCGCTTGCGAACCATCCCTGGAGGTGAATACCACGCGTAACAGATGATGTACGGAGACGGCACCCAGTAAGCCGAACGCGGCGAGTTGAGGATCGATCTTGCAGATGGCCTCGCGGGCGGAGCTCCTCTTGAAATAAGCGCAAATGGTATCGAAGATGGGCGAGAGATGTTCCCGGACCAGCCTTTGAGCCTCGGGCAACTCGAAACCCGCGACATGGAGCAGGCTGCGGAGCTCAGGCTGGGTATCGAGGACGTTCAGGAAGAAGGCCACGAGTTTGGGCAGGACCACTTCGGGATCGTCGTCGTTGACAAGGCTGGTCTGGAGGTCGTGGCTGAATTTGACCCGGTTGAGGTGCGATTCCAGCGCGGCCAGAAACAGGTCCGGCTTACGGGGAAAGTAACGAAACAGGGTCGCCTCATTGAGGGCTGCAAGCTGGGCGATTTCGCGCGTCGTTGTGGCTTTGAATCCGTGACGCGCGAAAAGCTGAGCTGCCGCTTCAACGAGACGAACTTCGGTGACACTTCTTTCTGGTGATTTCTTTCCAAGCATGAGTCTTGCCTTTGCGGAATTAAGGGAGGTAGCGGTCACAGTGCACTCCTCGAGGTGCGAAGAACGCACGGACGCTGGTAAGGAATGAAGTTTCCATGAAAGGTTGATGAGGGAATGGGAGATCGGCGAGGCGCGGAGCCCCGACTGCGGTTTCGATCTGCCAAGGCGCTTTTGCAAACCCCATCTGCCCCTCAAAGCGAAACCCATCGGCTGTCCTTGGACACGGAGCACGCTCGCCGGGGGGTGACAGAGCGGTTCTCTACCTGCCGATCGATTTCGACAATGCTGAAATCATCAGTAGACAGCTCTTGGAACGATTTCCCAGACGAAGATCCAAGCAAGTGCCTACTACGACTATGAACTCTGAATATTGCAGTGAAGATAGCATTCTGGTATTTCAATGTCAATGAAGGACGGGCCAGCCGGCAGCGGAATCCGCGAGGGTGGGGGGAAATCGGAAAGGCGTGCAAGTCCCCACATGCAGAGGTCTTATTCATTTTTTGGAGTGGTCTTCGCGCTATGAGCGCTCGATGAATAACCCAATCGTGTCACAGGCGGATAATTCTGAAGTTGTAGGCCAGGCGGGGCGGACACATGAATCAGTGGACAACTCTATAATCCCGCAAGTCTATAATCCCGCAAGCCCGCAACTATATCTTTTGCTAGATGACGATGGGAACAGCCGCGCCTAGTGTTTGGATCGGATCTCAATTTTCCCTGAGAATCGCGTCGGGCGGGGAGTCGCTGCTCCAGAGGGTTATTCAGCGAGGCCCATTGCGGTTCCGGGAACAGCCGTGAGAAGTGCTCATGAACCCGAACCGAACGGGAACCGTGCTTCGATCTCTGGTCATCATTCTCTGTAATCTTTTGTTCCTGCCGGAGACCAACCTGGCTTCAATGCCGCCTCTCGAGCAGGCAGCCTCCTCTACCTCGGGCAGCCAGGCTGCGAAAATTCCGCCTGACCAGCTCGATTCCCTGGTAGCGCCGATTGCTCTCTATCCCGACCCGATGGTCGCCCAGGTGCTGGCTGCGTCCACGTATCCGCTCGAGATCGTCCAGCTTCAGCAATGGCTGGAGAAAAACAAGACGCTCAAGGATAAAGCCCTGGCGGATGCGGTGGCGAAGCAGCCCTGGGATCCCAGCGTTCAGGCGCTGGGTGGATTGCCCGACCTCGTCAACCGGCTGGCCAACGATATCGGATGGACCACCGATCTGGGCAACGCGTTTCTCGCCCAGCAGAGCGACGTGATGGACGCCGTGCAGCGCATGCGCAAGAAAGCTCAGGACAAAGGCAACCTGAAATCGAACGAGCAACAGAAGGTGGAGACACAGGTCGTCGAGAACAAAAACGTGATTGTCATCCAGCAAGCCAATCCGCAAGTCGTCTATGTTCCCACGTATGATCCCGTGATCATCTACGGTCCGCCAGTTTATCCTTACCCGCCCATCTACTATCCGCCGGCGTGGTACTACCCCACGGGATTGGCAATCTCTTTCGGTATCGGCATCGCAATGGGGGCATTCTGGGGCGGCGGCTGGTGTTGTGGATGCGGATGGGGCGGCAGCAACAATGTCTATATCAACCGCGACAACAACTTCAATCGCAATACGAATATTAACCGCCCCTCCCAACTGCCGGGCGGAGGCCGCGGGAATCTCGGCGGCGCAGGCGGAGTCGGTGGAGTTGGCGGCGTTGGAGGAGTCGGCGGCGCGGGCGGTGTTGGGGGAGTCGGCGGCGCTGGAGGAGTTGGCGGAGTTGGCGGAGTCGGCGGTGCAGGCGGAGTCGGAGGAGTTGGCGGCGCGGGCGGAGTTGGCAACCGTCCTTCACAACTGCCGTCCGGAGGCGGTGGACGCCAAAACTGGCAGCACAATCCCGAACATCGAGGTGGTGCGCCCTACCGGGACCGCGCCACTGCTGACCGGTTCGGGGGCACCACCCGGGGTGATTCTCTTGCTAATCGCCAGGCCAGCGCCCGGCAACAGCTTGGCCGGCAGGGCGGCAACCTCTCCGGCAACCGCGCCGGCGGAGCCGGGGTGAGCAATCGCGCAGGCGGGGCCGGTGCCGGCAATCGGGCTGGGAGCGCCGGCGCCGGCAACAGAGTGAACTCCGGCGGAGCGGACCGCATTGGAAGCCGTGATCTCTCCCGCAGCGGCGGAGGAAACCGCGACGCGTTCGGCGGCGGGAACCGAGGATTCGACGGGGCGAGTTCCCGGGCCGGTAGTAGTCGCGGCTCGGCCAGCATGGGATCCCGAGGCGGCGGAGGCTCCCGGGGTGGAGGAGGAAGGCGCAGATGAGCCGCATTGGTGTGGTTCAGGAGTTGCGGGAGCATCCTATGATTTCATTCTTAACGAATCTAAATCGGTCTCAGCACCTTTCGATGGCCGTTACGGCTATGGCTGCGTGTCTATGCGCGCCGCTGCTTTCCGCAGGACAGCAATCCCCGGCGCCGGCGGGTCAGCAGGTCCCCGCAAAAAAAGCTGCGGCCGCTGCAGCGGGCAACACCACCGCCAGCACTTTCGACACTCCGCAGCAGGCTGCCGACAAGCTGATCGATGCGGCCGACAAGTTCGATGAGGCGGCTCTTGTGCGGATTTTCGGGACGGGCGGCAAAGACATCGTCTTTACAGGCGAGGTGGCCCAGGACCGAAAACACGCCGCTGATTTCGTTGCCCAGGCGCGCGAAAAGAAGAGCGTTTCCGTTGACCCAAAGACCGGAAACCGGGCCTTCCTGCTGGTCGGCGACGAAGACTGGCCGTTCCCGGTACCGATTGTAAAGAACGGTGAAAAATGGTCCTTTGACGCCAACGCCGGCCGGCAGGAATTGATCTATCGTCGCATCGGTTCCAACGAACTGGACGCCATTCAAGTCTGCCGTGGTTATGTCGAGGCGCAATACGATTATGCGTTTCGGACGCGCGAGGGATATGACGTGAACCAATACGCCCAGCGCATCATCAGCACGGCCGGCACTCAGGACGGCCTGGCATGGCAAAACTCCGACGGGACGTGGGAAGGCCCGATCGGCGAAAAGATCGCGCGCGCAATCGAACAGGGCTACAATCTCGAGGCCGAACCCTACCATGGGTATTTCTTCAAAATCCTCAAGGGGCAGGGACCGGCCGCGCCGCTCGGCGAAATGGATTACGTAGTGAAAGGCGCCATGATCGGGGGCTTTGCCCTGGTGGCGGCACCGGCCGAATACGACGTGACCGGGGTGAACACCTTCATCATCAGCCAGGACGGAGTTGTGTACGAGAAGGACTCCGGGCTCGCGACTCTTGACGAGTTCCAGAAGATGGAACGTTTCAATCCTGACAAATCCTGGACACCTGTTCCAGAGGAATGAAGAAGTGTCTGGCGGCTTTTGAATCGCAAGGCTTCTTTGCGCCAAATTGTAATCTCAGGACTCTCTGCCCACTTCACGGAGTAAATCACGCTCCATCACGCCTCAGACCTGATGGAGCGAGATTTACGTACCGGAAGTAATAGATTATAAAGTACTTATTGATTTAACGATAACGAGACTTCGAATGGCGAAAAACGCGCGGCAGGCTGGCGGCGGCCAGTCACTGTGAAGTTCCCCTTCTTCGCAAACCCCTTATTCGACGTACGCTAACGTTTCGCCTCGGGAGATTGGACGCGCTACAATCTATCCACCGCTGCTCCCCGAGTTCTGCGCGACTGCCAAGATCCTCCTGAACGGTGTCCGCGGAGTGGGTAGCTTGACTGAACTTGTCCACAACGATCAACAGCGTGCACGCACCTCCAGGTTTAGCGAGAGATGCGGCCCGCCGGGCCAGGGCAACCGCGTGTAGCTGCTCTTTCAGGCGTGCGAAGAATCTATGGGGAACTCGGGAAGCCAGGAGCCGTCTGATTCTTTTCCCAGGTTTGGCGCCGGGGCTCACAGGGTGCGTGTGTGCCTGAGCATCCTGGCGGTTCTGTGTCTGTTCGCCGGCCCTCTTGCCGCTCAGCAAAATACCAGGAATGTTGTCATCTTGTCGGGCGGACGTGGCCGTGCTTCTTTGAACCAGATGGAGTCTTCGCTCCGGGCCAATGTGTCATTTCCCGTAAACTTCTCGATTGTCGATCTGGACAATCCCCGATTTGATGAGAAGTCGTATCGAGACAATCTTGCCGAAGCCCTCCAGGCCGCGTACGGCAAGAAGCCGGATCTTCTGTTTGCGTGCATGGACCCGTCCCTCCGCTTTGCGGTGCAGTACCGAGACAAAATGTTTCCGGGCGTGCCTATCGTGTTCATGTCGGTAAGCACTCTGCTGGCTGACCAGCAGAAATGGCCCGGAGTCACCGGTGTAGCGGTTCCCTCGGGAGTCAAGGAAACCGTTGATCTGGCGCTTCGTCTCCATCCGGACACGACTGGCGTTGCGGTGATCACCAGCGACTCGGAGAACGAGAAAGACTATCTGGCGGCTGTACACTCCGAGCTTCTTAGTCATCAGGATAAGGTGGAGGAGATCGACATTGTGGGGCCGCCAAGCGGACAGATGCTTGAGCGAGTTGCCGCGCTCCCTCCCCATACCGTTGTTCTCTTTCAAATGATTCCACACGACTCGGAGCAGCGGGCGATCGAAGCCTATGACGTCCTCGCTACCGTCACCCAGCACTTTCCCACCTATTCAGTCTTTGGGCACTTGGCATTGGACCACGGAGGCATTGGGGGCGCATTCTACGACGCTAAAGATGATGCTGTCCTGGCGGGGGAGTTGGCCGCACGGGTGCTCAAGGGTGAGCGGACGGACAACATCCCCATTCTCCACCTTTCCAATTTTCAGAACCGCGTGGACTGGCGTGCCCTTCGTCAGTGGAATATTCCCGAGTCGGCATTGCCCCCCCGCACCGTCGTCGTGAACCGGGAGCCCACTCTGTGGCAACGCTATCGCGGATACCTGCTTGCTGTCATTTTCGTCATCCTCGCCCAGGCATTCCTGATCGTCGCATTGCTATGGCAACGCACCCGGAAGCGAAAAGCTGAAGCCATCCTTCGCGAGAGCGAAGAACGCTTCCGGCTGTTGGCAAATACGACGCCCGCACTGATCTGGATGTGCGACGCTCAAGGCAAGACAACGTATCTGAATGACCACCGCTTCGTTTACACAGGATCCGACAAGAACGCGGGGTATGGCGATACATGGAGGGAATACGTCCATCCCGATGATCTGCCGTTCGTCAAGGAGTCCTTTTCCGATGCGCTGAGGAACCGGCATCCTTACACCAGGGAGTACCGCCTCCGACGCAGCGATGGCATTTACCGCTGGGTGTTCAACGTCGCCTCGCCGCGATCCAACAGCGATGGCTCGTTTGCCGGCTTCATTGGCTCCATCATCGATATCACCGATCAGAAACTCGCCCGGGAAACACTCCAAAAGTTGAGCGGACATCTCTTAAAAGCTCAGGAGAAAGAGCGTGCGCGGATCGCCCGGGAGCTCCACGACGACGTTTGCCAGAGGCTGGCGCTCTTGTCGGTGGAGCTTGGTCAGGCGGCTCGCGGTTCCAACGGATCAGCCCACAAGCTGGAAGAGATCCGCAGGCACTGCTCAGATATTGTCGACGACGTCCAGGCGCTGTCGCATCGCTTGCACTCGTCCAAGCTCGACTACCTGGGTATTGCCGCAGCTCTCAAGGGCTTCTGCGAAGAGTTCTCCCAACAGCACGAGGTAGCCGTTGAGTTCAGCGAACGAAATGTGCCGGCGCAAATACCCCCGGATACCTCTCTATGCCTTTTCCGGATCACCCAGGAAGCGTTGCGCAACGCGGAAAAGTATAGCCAGACACGCAGCTTCGAGGTGGAGCTGACCGGGAGCCCGGATGAAGTTCGGCTCGAGGTCCGAGATCAAGGTGCGGGCTTCGACGTGCAGGCGGCGAAGCTGAATCGTGGACTTGGACTCGTGAGCATGCGGGAACGGGTACACCTGGTCCACGGGAAGTTCTCCATTGAATCGAGGCCCGGTGAGGGAACGAAGATCATCGCAGTTGTCCCCGCCTTCGCCGGGAATGGCTCGTCTCACGGCCCCGAGATCATGAGCGAGACCGTAAGCGAGATCGGATCGCAATGAGACGAGCGACGATTCTGCTGGCGGACGATCACCCCATGATGTGCGCGGCCCTCCGGAAGATGCTGGCGCCCGACCACGACGTGATTGGCTGCGTCCAGGATGGTCGCACTCTGGTCAATTCCGCCGCGGACCTGAAGCCCGATCTGGTGGTGCTCGATGTGGGGTTGCCGGTCCTCAATGGGCTGGACGCCGGGCGGCAGTTGAAATCGTTGATGCCCGGGATAAGGCTCGTCTTCCTGACCATGAATCGCGATCCCGACATCGCCCGTGAGGCATACCGGATTGGCGCTTCCGGGTACGTGCTCAAGCACTCGATGGGAGAAGAACTCCTGCAGGTCATTCAGGATGCAATGCAGAGTTGCGCAAGATGAAATGGCGCCAGGTCGACTTCAAGCGCCGTGCAATTACGGTGGGTAAGTCCAAGACGCCTGGCGGCGAAGGCCGCGAGGTCCCGCTGAACGACGAAGCGCTGGAGATTCTGCTCGAATGGCGCTCGCGTTTCCCCGACGCGCGTCCAGATGACTACGTGTTCCCTTCAGAGCGCTATGGGTTCGATGGCCAAGAGGGCCGACTGCATGGAACGGTCGCAGTCTGGGACCTCGATCCAACCCAGCCGATGGGCTCGATGAAAAGCGCGTGGACCACGTGTCGCAAGAAGGCCGGGGTTTGGTGCCGGCTACACGATCTGCGTCACACGTTTATCTCGGACTTAGGAGAGTCTGGTGCTTCGGAAGCGAGCCTGAAAGCGGTGGCGGGATGGATGTCGGCCAAGATGCTGGAAGGCTATTCGCATGCACGCCGCCAGGCAAAGCAGGATGCCGTGAACAAGCTGCCGCGCCGAAAGCCGCAATAGTCCTCTTTACCCCTGCTTGGCCTCAGGGGTCCCCCCAAAATCCCCCACAATCGCCTATCACAGCATTGGAAACAAAGGGTTATCCAAAGGGATAACCCTTTTTACTTTCAAACTGGTAGGCGAGGCGGGAATCGAACCCACAACCCCCGGCTTAGAAGGCCGGTGCTCTATCCGATTGAGCTACTCGCCCACGTTTACTCATTGTAACTTTGAAGCGCAGGCGCCGGGGTGGCCAATGATGAAAGGGAGTTGACGAAAGCGGCCAGTGCGGACGCGAGAACCGCGGCCGCCTCCGCGGACGTCGCGCCGCAGGCGGTGAAGTAGGCGGTGACTCCGAGGTCGAAGCGGCCGGGCGGGAGGAAGGCCCGGCGGACGATCAGATCGGCGCGACAGCCGCGCAAGGCCGAGGGGCGAAGACGCGCGCAGAGCGACTCGCATGCGCCAACCGCATGCTCGGGGCCGGGCCAGGGCTTATCGCCGCGGGGCAGAAGATCGATATAGCAGGCGATAGCAAAGTTTCGTTCGCCGGGAGGGGCATCGAGTTCGTCGGGATCGAAGGTATCGGGATGCCAGACGTCGCATTTGGACGTACAGACCGGAGACGAAGCCGAGTTGAGGCGAACGAGCGTATCGGCAAGGGCGGGAAGGTGGGCCGCTTCGGGAAGTTGTCCTGCGCAATCGGGAGCCAGGCGCAGATCGATGAAGCCGTCCCAATCCGCCTGGATGACCGGCGCCTCGCCGCCTATCTCGACTTCCCAATCAGCTTCCATTGTTGCGGGTTGCGAACCGGAGAAGGTAGCGGGTGACCGTGGACTCAGCCCAGTGAATTCCGTCACCTTCGTCCTCGCAGAGATAGGCGCAGTGGCCGCCGTGCGGAGTCTCGATGAGCGAGATGTGAGGATTGGCGAGGATGGCGGTGCGGGTTGGCGGCGTGAGGCGAACAAAAGGATCGTCGAGGGCTTGCAGAATCAGGGTGGGCACGGCAACGCGATCGATCACCCGGGCGCTGGCCGCGCGGTAGTAATAGTCGTCCGCGTCACGGAAACCGCAGTAGCGGGCCACGATCTTGTCGTCAAACTGGCGCAGAGAGCGAACAGGACCGATGCCGTGCTTCTGATACCGATCGGGAAACAGGGCCGCCTTGCGGCGGTAGCGGCGCATCAGGCGACGCAGGAAATGCCACTCGTAGAGGCGGTTGATGGGCTCGTGGAGCGCGTCAGACCCGGCGGCGAGGTCGATGGCCGGGCAAACCGCGGCAACGGCGCAGAGCGGCTGACGGATACCCCACTCGCCGGCCAACTTGATCACCAGGTTTCCGCCCATGGAGTAGCCAACCAGGGCCACGCGTTCGAGCTCAAACTGGCGGGTGAAATGCTCGACCACGGCACCCACGTCTGCGGAAAGACCGGAGTGGTAGAGCGTCGGAGCGAGGGCATCGGAATCACCGCAGTTGCGCATATTCATGCGGACGATGTTGCAGCCGGCTGCCCAGGCCCGCATGGTGAGGCCCTGAATGTAGCGTGACTCGGTGGAGCCTTCGAGTCCATGGACCATCACGACGGTCAGGCGCCGATTCCGCCCGGCGCCAGGCTGCCAATGGCCATGACAGAGCACGCGGCTGCCGTCGGAGGGGTCGACTTCGACGGCTTCGGTCGTGAAGGGAACGCGGAACGGCGGACGGGGCAGATAGTTCCCGAAGATGGTTTGGAGATGGCCGTTGAACAGGCCGCGCCGCGGAGCGAAGGCGGTGAGCCAACTCGGAGGAGCTGAAGACATCGGCAGCTCGAGCCGGCCCGGTTCCGTCGGTTGCGAGGGGTTGGAGCTCACGAATACCTTGTTGACGACGGATGGGCTCGCATACTCGGGGCGTTGGGGGCGGCTCAGTGGGCAATCGAACTCAACCAGCAAGTCGCTGGCCCTAAGTAAGGATACACGCTGCTGCCCTTGTGAACAATGCGGCCGGCGGCGCGGGACGTCCAGCCCAGGACGGTGAAATTCGGTTGATTCCGTCCAACGTTGGGAGGCAACGTCAGACAGCGGACACAACTTGTCGAACTGCGGCGCCGCCGGGTATAAGACAAAGATCGCCAGCTTATCGGAACGGCCTGCCTTTCACTTGTCCAACTCCTTCCCGCAGAGTCAAAAGCTGATTGACGGGGACGGAATTGAGCGATTCGACAAGACCGGACGGCCAGTGAACTTCGATACTGGCGCCGGCCTCTTTTCCGAGGCCGAAGTGCAGGCGGGGATCGTTGCTGGAAAGATAGCTGCTCTGGCTCATGACTTCCTGGGCTTGAACATGCTTGCCATAGCGAGCCAGGACGCGAGCCCCGATGGCGCTGCGATTGCTTTTGGTGCCCTCCAGGCGCACCTTGATCCAATTATTTGCGCGCGGAGCATCGTTGCGCAGGAGCGAGGGCGGCTCATTCTGGTTCATCACCAGGATGTCGATATCGCCGTCGTTGTCAAAATCGCCGAAAGCGCAGCCCCGGCTGCAGTGGCGCGCGCTCATCGCCGGCCCGGCTTCCTCACCTGGTTCAACAAACTTGCCGTTGCCGAGATTGCGAAAGAGGATCGGCTGACTGCGCGCGGGAAATCTCGCGAACGTGCGTTCGAGCTCAGGGTAGACGTTGCCTGTGACGTCGAAAATATCGGGCCAGCCGTCGTTGTCCAGATCGAGCATGCAGTCGCCCCAATTCACGAAGCGGCGTTCCGGGCCGATGCCGGCGGGGACGGTAACATCATCGAATTCGCCCTTCGCGTTGCCGTGGTAAAGGCCGTTCGACTGCTGTTGATAGTGGGTCTTGAAGATATCAATATGCCCGTCCAGGTCGTAGT
>DASXGD010000299.1:0-2205 GCA_036489245.1 Occallatibacter sp.
AAGTTGGCACGCGTTGATCGGCCTCGCCATGAAGGATCAGCAGGGGTGTCGTGACTTTGTCGGCAAAAGCCACGGCAGAGAATTGGCGAAAGGCTTCGGGATCTTCGTCCGTCCAGCGCGCGTCGTAGTCGATCTGCTGGATGTCGCTGGTCCACAAAAAGGGTCCCCAGTCGGTAATGCCGGCGCCTTCAATGGCAGCCTTGTAACGGCTGGTCTGGGTCACGGTCCAGGAGGTCATGAATCCGCCCGCGCTCCAGCCGAAGATGGCCAAGTGCGCCGGATCGGCCCAACCCTGGGCGACAGCGAAGTCGGTCGCGCTATCGACATCGGAGTAGGCCCGGTCGCCGAAATGCTGGTAGATGGCGGCCAGAAAATCGGCCCCGTAGCCGGTTGAGCCGCGGTATTCCGGCTGCAGAACGACATAGCCCAGCCCCGCGATAATGCGAGCCAGGGAGTCGAAACCCAGCTCGTCGTTGGCTTCCGGGCCGCCGTGCGGCAAGACCAGAAACGGGTACTCCTTACCCTCCACGTAGCCGGCTGGAAAGGTGGCGATGCCTTCGAGAGCGATGCCTTGTTTGCTTTTCCATTGTACGGCGCGCACCGGGCCCAGTTCGACGTTCGCCAGTTGCGGATCGCTCTCGTGGGTGATGCGGCGCAGGTGGTCGCCGTCGGGCACCGCCACATTTCGACTATGGATGGGGTCGCCTACGGTAAGCGCAGCCTGATCGCCCCCGTCGGCGTATTCCGGTGTGACAGGGGTGCCGGCGACGATGCCGTCGGTCCATGCATATGCGAGCTTCAACGCGCCGTCCTGGAAACTGTCGACCTCATTTTTGACACCGCGGTTCACCACCACCCACACGCGTCCCTGCGCGGAGCCCGCGAGTTGGACGGCGGTTCCGTTCAGGTCAGGCGTGCAGTCCTTCGCCGGACCTCCGCTGGCCGGCGCGGTCCAAACATGTTCCGGCGTCAAAACCTCGGATTTGGTGGAGAGAAAGGCGAGAGATCGTCCCCCGTCAGCCCACGCGATGCCGCTCACGGCGTCGGGAATGTCCACGACGTGGCGCGCACCGGTCTGGGTGCAAACATCGATGGAACCGCTCACGTTGTGATGGCCGATCCGTGGAAGTTGCGAAAGCACCGCAAGCTCGTCGCCGGTGGCGTTCCAGACTGGCGTTTCAGATCCTCCACCAATGGCAGAGGCGGAAACGAATTTCAGATTCGGGCACCACCACTGACCGGCGGTGCCGTCGGAGTTGACAACATAAATGCTGGACTGGTCCGCTTCCTGCACACGACGGGTCTCGTCGAGAGGGTCCGGGGGCCGGGGATCGGCGATGACGGCGAAGCGCTTGCCGTCCGGCGACGGCCGGGCAGCCTGCATACCGCGCGGCAACAGGACAACCGTCGAGGGAACTGCGGCGGCCTTGGTCTTCTCCAAAGCAAAGATGGCAAGCTGGTGGATCTGATTCACCGAGTAGGAACCGTAGAGGCCGTACGCATCGCGGGTGAAGCCCAAGGGCGTGAAGTCGTTGGGCAAATCGAGCTTGACCGCATGGCTTCCGGCGGGATCAATCGTCCACCACTCCTTCTGTGTGGGACCGTGGTCGGCGCCGAATGTCACCTGGTAGAGGATGGTGCCGTCGGAGGCAACGGCAGCAGTCGATGCGCTGCGGAGCGCCGCCCAATCTTTCGCGGTGAAGGGCGCCTTTGCTGGCTGCGATTGGGCCAGGGTCAACAGCGACGGGGCCAGTGCCAGAGTCAACCATGCGGAGGGAATCCATTTCATTTTTTGATTCCTCAAGTCTTGCTTAGCGGGTTGCAGTAATCGCGGGTGGGTCAGGCGTCTGCTGGTCGCGAACCGATGTGCCCCCGGGCGTGCGTGACGCGGTGAGCATGTTTTGATACCCAGCCCCGCGCAGAACCTTGCCGGGCAGCGCGCCCGTCATCTTGCCCGCGGCGATCACGGGCACGCCATTGACCAGAACGTATTCCATGCCTTGCGAAAGCTGGTTGGGCTGCTCGAAGGTGGCCAGATCGCGAATGGTCGCGGGATCGAAGATCACCACGTCGGCCCACATGCCCTGCTTGAGCACGCCGCGATCGGTAAACCGCATGCGCTGCGCCGGCAAGGAGGTGAACTTGCGGATGGCGTCCTCGAGCGTCAGGGCATGTTCTTCGCGTACGTACTTGCGCAGGATGCGC
>DASXGD010000302.1:0-1523 GCA_036489245.1 Occallatibacter sp.
CGGCACCGTAGGGCGGCAACCGCTGCTGGACGGATTTCTGTGGGCGTCAACCACGGAATAGCGTAGACTCGGGTCGTTCCGGCGGCACGGCTCGTTCTCCCCCGGCAGGGCTACTCATTTTCAGGAGGACCCAATGGCAGACACAGGTCAGCGCGTCGGCGACTATGAAGTCCTGGCGCCCCTCGGTGTGGGCGGCATGGGCCGCGTCTACAAAGTGCGCAACGTGATCTCCAATCGCGAAGAAGCGATGAAGATCCTGCTACCCGACTTCGCTTCCGATCCCGACCTGGCGGCGCGCTTCATGGCCGAGATTCGTACCCTCGCGGGCCTGGAACATCCCGGCATCGCGCAACTGCGCACCGCGTTTCAGCACAACAATCAGTTCGTCATGGTGATGGAGTATGTCGAGGGCACAACCCTCGAAAAGCTCGCCGCGCAGACCCGAATCCCCTTCGATCACATCCTTGACTACGCCACGCAGGCGCTGGCAGCCCTGAGCTATGCCCACGGTCGCGGCGTGACCCATCGCGACATCAAGCCGGCCAACATCATGATCACCACCCACGGGCTGGTCAAGCTGATGGATTTCGGCATCGCCAAGTCCACCGACGACATGCAGCTCACTCGTCCCGGGACCACCATGGGTTCCGTTTATTACATGTCGCCTGAACAGGTACGCGGCGGCAACGTGGACGCCCGCTCGGACCTGTACTCGTTCGGCGTGACGCTGTATGAAATGCTGACCGGACGCAAGCCGTTCCAGGCGGATACATCGTACAGCGTCCTGAACGCGCATATGAACGAGGCGCCGACTCCGCCAGCGGAACTGGATCCGTCCATTTCGCCGCAGTTGAACGCAATCGTGCTCCGGGCGATGGCGAAGCTACCCGAACAGCGCTTCCAGACGGCTGAAGAATTTCGCAGCGCATTGAAGGCGCTGCGCGAAGTGCCCTCTCCGCAGCCGGTAATTCCGGCCCCCGCGGCCGGGATTCCGTTTCAGGATTGGACGGCGGCGCCCGCGGCCGGATCCCAATACACTGCTCCTCAACCTCCCGCGTTTGTGCCGGTGCCGCCTCCACAGGCCCCCCCGCCGAGAGCGGCAAAGAGTCATCGCGGGCTTTGGATCGGGCTGGGCGCTGCGACGGCGATCCTGGCACTCGTCGCCGTAGCGTGGCTGTTGCCTCGGGTGTTTTCGACGAATGCCAGCCAGAAACCGCAGACCGTGGCGACCGACACGGCGTCGCCTGTCAATGCGCCGGCGCCAGTCAGCCCGCCTGTCGCGCAGAACCCAGTTCCTGAACAGCAACCGAGCTCGCCGGCGTCCCCGGCCCAGCCCAAGCCTTCTCCCTCGGGTGCCCTCACGCACACAGCGAAGGCGCCCCCGGGGGAAAGCAAGACGCCACGAGCGCCCTACGTTTCGCCCGCGTCGGCTGCGTCCCCCAGTACCAGTTCATCCCAAACCACGTCAGCGCCGGTGCCGTCAGCGCCTGCGGGACCTTCTCCCCGGGATGTGCGCGATGCGC
>DASXGD010000312.1:0-6893 GCA_036489245.1 Occallatibacter sp.
AACCGGATACCGGCGACGCCGAACCTGTGGCAGGATCGTAAGCGCGACAACGGTCATCCGCCGTGCCAGTGCGCGCGCGACGACGAGCGCCCCTGGCGAACCGCGGAAGAGACTGAACAGGACCGCCGGCAACAACCCGCCCAACAGAAGAGGGCCGTAGGAAGCGCAGCGTCCGCGGAATAATTTGGACTGCTTCTCTGTCCGTGATGGCCGATACTTAAACCGGTGACACACTCTCACTACACTTGCCTTTCGATCCTCCCTTGCGCGCAATGCGGGCGTCGGCAGGGCCTTCGATTGTACGAGGCGAACCATGGAACGATGCTATTCGTCGATGCAACTCACGCGCGCCGCCGATTACGCCGTCAGGGTGATGATTCATCTGGCCAAGACGCCCCGCGGCACGCGCTCGTCGCTCCCCATGCTCGCTGCGGCAACCGGCGCTCCCGACAGCTTTCTCTCCAAGGTCCTGCAGGGTTTAATCCGCGCCCGCCTCGTTACATCGCAACGAGGACCAGCGGGAGGATTTCAAATGTCCGCGCCCGGCCGCCAGGCATCGATGCGCGCAGTGGTTGAGGCTATCGACGGGCCCATGAACCTCAACGTGTGCCTCGGAAACGATCAGGCGTGCCCGCGGAGACTGCGCTGCGCCGCGCACCCGGTCTGGGTCAAAGCCCAGGAGGCGCTGCTCGATGTTTTGAACAAAGCTCGGATTACCGATCTTGCCAATGGAAACGACATCCTGTCCTCCGGCCCTCAGGGATTCTCCGGCCCTCGGGAAGGAAGAACCGGGCGATGATGATGACTTTCCGGCACACACGGCGCTCATAACCCCGGCACTTCCACGCGAGCTTCGCGTGCAAACTTTCGCTTTGCGCTGCGCCCAGTCCTTGCATCCAAATGCTGGAGGAGAATTGGAATGCGCGCAACCCGGATCCTGGCGTTGGTGATGGCGTGGATGTTCCTCCTTACGATCGGGTGCAAGAAGAACACGGTCGACAAGATGGCCTTCAAATCGGCATTGGACAACTATTACAGCGGCCGGCAGGACTGCTTGTGGCCCACGGCGGTGAAGTTCCCTGTGCAGGCCGATACGTCAAACGACGAGCAGACAAGATCCTTCGATGCCTTGACTGATGCCGGGCTTCTGACGCGCAAACCGGAAGAGAAGAAGCGTTTTCTCATCGGGTCCAAGCAGGTAAATGATTATGACTTGTCCGACCAGGGTCGCTCGGTGTGGACCGCCGACCCTTCGCAACCCGGTTATGGCAACTTCTGTTACGGACATCCCGAGGTGGCCTCGATCGACGGCTACACACCCACCGACGAGAGCGAGACGCGCTACAACGTGACCTATCATCTGGGCGCGAGCACGCCTCAGCCGTGGGCCAATTCCGCGGAGATGAAGACGGCCTTTCCCAAACTGGCGCAACAGGCGTCGGGCCAGCAGATGGCAACGGCCACCTTGATCAAGACCAGCAACGGATGGCAGGTGCAGAACGCGCCGGGTTCAACTGCGGCGAATCCAGGTTCATAGCAGAGCAAAGCGATTTCTTCCTCCGCCAGAATGACCCCTGGAGGATCGGCCCGTTTACGATCCTGGCCAACCGGAACGCAATAGAATAGTTAAATGGTGCGGGCTTGCGTCGCAATCCTTTGTGTCGCCACAATCATGGGCGGATGTGCGCCATGCGATTCGTTGTGCCAGACAGTGCCCGCGGCGAATGGACGCGCCTGCTGTGACACGACGCAACCGGTTATGCAGGGCACGTGCTGCAGCGAAGGTTCTGGATCGCAGGCGATAGTTTCTCCGTCGCCGCAAACATTCGGGGTCGCGGTCGCGAAACCTGCCGCCAGGGGCTCGATGCCGGAGCAAGACAAACTCACGGCGATGAAGAGCACCATCGTGCCGCATCGGTTCAAGTTGCGGGCTTCCTTCCTTATTCTTCGAACCTGATTCCTCCCATGCACGCCGGCAGCGGCTCGGGATGAGCTGCATGCATTCTTTGTCGCGATTCCCCGGAGGTTTCAGTTTTGCGTTGGCAATTAGCAGCAGGGGTTCTTCTGGCCTTGCCGCAGGTTCATGCCCAGCCGAGCATGAACATGGGCGGGCCCGCTTCCTCATTCACCGAAAACATCCTGCGTCATACCGGTTCCGGGACCAGCCTCGAGCCCGCTTCAGGAGCGCCGCCGATGCTGATGGTCATGCACAAAAGCTGGATGAACATGCTGCACGGCGAAGTGCTGCTCGTTGAACAGCAGCAGACCGGCCCGCGAGGCCATGACAAGTTCTTCAGTGTGAACTGGGTCATGCCGATGACCCAACGCAGTTTCGAGCACGGAGAGATTACTCTGCGCGCGATGTTCAGCCTGGAGCCGGCGACGATCACGGGACGCTATTATCCCGAACTTTTTCAGCAGGGGGAAACCGCCTTTGGCAAGCCGATTGTGGACGGGCAGCACCCTCACAACTTTTTTATGGAACTGGCCGGGCTCTACGATCACACGGCGGGAGAGCATGGATTGCTGTGCCTCTATGTCGCGCCGGTGGGCGACCCCTCGCTGGGACCGGAGGCATTTCCGCACCGCCCGTCGGCGGGCGACAATCCGCTGGCGCCGCTCGGTCATCACCTTCAGGACTCGACGCACATTGCCTACGACGTCCTCACCGGCGCAGTCGCCCTGGGCCGCGGCCCGCGCGGAGTGCGCGTCGAGGCAAGTGGTTTCCATGGCCGCGAGCCGGATGAAAATCGCTGGACTATCGAAGCCGGCCCATTGGACTCGTGGGCGGCACGGCTGACAGCATCCCCGGGGCGGGATTGGACAGCGCAGTATTCCCTGGGACACTTGCACTCGCCCGAGGCGCAACATCCTGAAGAGGACGTGTTGCGCCAGACGGCTTCAATCGCCTTTCATCATTCCGCCGGGCCTCGGTCGATCGACGCCATCGCGATCTGGGGACGAAACCACACCGTCGGTTCGGCGGAAAACGCAAATGGCTATCTCCTCGAAGGAACTCTGCGGCTGCGTTCGCAGACGATATGGACACGGATCGAAAATGCGGATCGAACCACGGATTTGCTCGGCGCCGATGCTCCCGCCGTCGAGAGTGTCGTGGGGCGCGTGCAGGCCTATACAGGAGGATATGCGCATCGCATCTGGAGCAATCGCTGGAGTGCCGCTGAGATCGGCGTGCAAGGGACAGCATACGGCGTGCCGGCAAGTCTGACGGCGGATTACGGCCAGCATCCGGCGGGAGTCGCTGGCGTGCTCCGCTGGCAGATCGGGCGGTGACGGGCGCGGAGCCTCCATCCTTAGGTCGAGACTTGGCTGCGGGCCGCCCCGTTATACTGGCAAGCATGCTCAAGGCCATTCGTACCGTTGCCGCGTGGGGACTTCTTGCGGCAGCAATTCCAGCAATCTGTGTTGAACAGGACGGAGCGGGACAAGCGGCTTCCTCGCCTGGGGCGGCGAAATCGAGCGACGGTGCGCAAGCTGCGGGAGGCAAGGAAACTGGTTCGCCCCACCCTCTGCAACTCGATGCGCAACATCGCCCCATCACCGCGGGCGGATTTGTGAAGAGCGGCCCGATCGTCTTTGAAGACGCTTCAGAGAAAGCCGGACTAACCAAATGGACCCACAAGATGGGCACGCCCGCGAAAACCTACATCGTGGAAACAAAGGGCTCAGGCGTGGGGCTGATCGACTATGACAACGATGGATGGCTTGATATCTATCTCGTGAACGGCTCGACGTTCAACGCCCTCGACGGCAAGGAAACCCCGCCGCATGCGGCACTCTTTCATAACAACCATGACGGAACATTTACCGACGTGGCGGCCAAGGCCGGGGTGACCAACGATCGCTGGGGCTTCGGCGTAGCCATTGCCGATTACGACAATGACGGCTGGCCCGATATTTTCGTTTCCAACTGGGGAAAGAACCGCCTTTATCACAACAATCACAATGGGACATTTACCGATGTGGCCGACAAGGCAGGCGTGGCTCTTGACGATCCTGCCGGCTGGCACACCGGCGCCACCTGGGGTGACTATGACGGCGATGGGCGCCTCGATCTGTTTGTGGCCGGGTATCTGCACTACGACCGGAACCATCTGCCTACCGCCGGAGAAAGCGGCGTTCCTAATGCCTTCTGCACGTTCCGCGGCGAGAAAGTAAGTTGCGGTCCACGCGGCCTCAAGGGCGAGGGCGATCACCTGTTTCACAATAACGGCGATGGCACCTTCACCGATGTGAGCGAGAAAGCCGGCGTGGCCGACAAGCCCGGATACTACGGCCTGGGCGCGGTGTTTGCGGACATCAACAACGACGGCAAGCCCGACCTGCTGGTGGGCAACGATTCCACGCCCAATTATCTCTATCTCAACAAGGGTGACGGCACATTTGAAGATGTGAGCTATGCCTCAGGCTTCGCGCTCAACGAGGCGGGCCGGGAGACGGCTTCGATGGGCATTGCGGTCGGCGATTACGAGAACAATGGCATGCTCGATGTTTTCGATACCACGTTCTCCGACGATTACAAGCCTCTCTACCACAACGAGGGCGACGCCAATCTGACCGATATCAGCTATCACGTGGGCATTGCCGAGATCTCAGTTCCCTTCCTCAGTTGGGGCGACGCCTTCATCGACTACGACAACGATGGCTGGAAAGACCTGCTCATGTCGGACGGACACGTGTATCCCGAAGCCGATACTTACCCGTGGGGCACGAGTTGGAAGGAGAGGCCTATGCTGTTCCGCAACCTCGAAGGCAAACGGTTCGAACCTGTGCCGGCGGTCGAGGGAACCGGGCTGGCCGTGGTGATTGCGGGACGGGGCATGGCCGTGGGCGACCTGTTCAATGACGGCAAGCTGGATGCGGTGATCAACGTGATGGATGGGCATCCGGTTCTGCTCCGTAACGTGAGCCCCGACAAAAACCACTGGCTCGAACTGAAGCTTGCAGGATCGTCCACACCCCCTGCTTCTCGTGATGAGAAGGGCCCTCGCGATGCGAAAGGGCCTCGCGATGCGGTAGGTGCTACTGTGTATCTGACTGCGAATGGGATGAAACAGCGTCAGGACGTTATCAGCGGCGGCAGTTACCTCTCCTCGAATGACCCCCGGCCACACTTCGGCCTCGGCCCGGCGACGACGGTGGACGCGATCGAAGTGCACTGGCCCGACGGCAAGGTGGAGAATTTCACCGTGCCGGGCGTGGACCGGATCGTGACCCTGACGAAGGGAACGGGAAAGTAATGGGTCGTGATCTTGTGGTGATCTTGCGATGGGCTGAGCCGCCCGCAGCGCGGCCATTTTTGGAGTATAGTGTCAACGTTGCGCGGAAAGCCGTGGCAATGCGTCTTCCTGCAGCAGAGCGAGTGCCGGGAAGACAAGGGCCTTCTCTTTCATCTCTGGAATCTATCCTGTTTCTTGCCAATATGTTGATGCATCTTTAAGCGCCCGGCCTGGGGAGATGGGGGTAGCTTTCTGCTCAAGTCGAGAAACGCCCGGGCGCGTCGCGCAACCATAGGTTACAGGGACAGCAGGCAATTCAATCCCACTTCAAAGGAGAGCGTGTCATGTCCGATTCCAAACGGGTTCCCCTTGCCGGTACGGAACATCTTGCTCTTGCCGGAGTTCGCACCGTCGGTCCAACCGACCCTAATCAACTCATCGAAGTTTCGGTCGTCCTCAAGCATCGCCGGCCGTTGCCTGCGGCGGCCGAGAGCGGCCAGCAGATCACCCACTCGGACTTTGCGCAGACCTACGGCGCGGATCCCGCAGCCGTAGACAAGATTCGTCAGTTTGCCAAGGAGAATAATCTCCAGGTACTCGAGCGGGGCGACGAGGTGTTGCGCCGCACCGTGACGCTGGCGGGAACCGCGGCAGCGATGGAGAAGGCCTTCGGCGTCGAATTGAACGAATTCGAACACCCCGACGGCACCTATCGCGGGCATACGGGGCCTTTGCAGATGCCGGAAGAATACGCCCCGCTGGTCTCCGGAGTCTTCGGGCTCGATGACCGGCCGGTTGCACGTCCACATTTCCGGTATCACGTTCCGAACGGTGTGTTTGGCGCGCGTGCCTCCAGCCTGTCCTTCGATCCTCCGCAGGTTGGCAAACTCTACGGCTTTCCCCAAGGCGTGGATCTTGCCGGACAGACCATCGGCCTCATCGAACTGGGCGGCGGCTACCGTCCCGCCGATATCACCAAGTACTTCAAAGGCCTGGGACTGCCGGCGCCCACGATGAATTCGATTTCGGTCGATCATGGTCGCAACCATCCCTCCACCGCGCAAAGCGCCGATGGCGAGGTGATGCTCGACATCGAGGTAGCGGGAGCCGTGGCTCCTGGTATAACCATCGCGGTTTACTTCGCGCCCAACACCTCGCAGGGATTCCAGGACGCGCTCAGCACCGCGATCCATGATCAGATCCGGAAGCCATCTGCAATTTCCATCAGCTGGGGCGGACCGGAGAACGGCTGGACCCAGCAATCCATGCAGAACTTTGACCAGGTAGCCCAGGAAGCTGCACTTCTCGGCATTACGATTACGGTGGCCTCCGGTGACAGCGGATCGAGTGATGGGGCCACAGATGGCAAGAACCACGTCGACTTTCCAGCCTCGTCGCCGCATGTGCTGGGAACGGGCGGAACTCGCCTCACCGCCGCCGGCAGCGCGATTTCCGCGGAGGTGGTATGGAATGACGGAGCCCAGGGCGGTGCCGGAGGCGGCGGTTACAGCACCGTCTTCGCCCGCCCGACATGGCAGGCCGGGGCTGTCACGCAGACGATGCGCGGGGTCCCCGACGTCGCCGGAGATGCGGATCCCGAAACCGGTTACAACATCCTCGTCGATGGGAAAAGCTTTGTCGTGGGTGGCACCA
>DASXGD010000322.1:0-3187 GCA_036489245.1 Occallatibacter sp.
GCCGTCGCGTCACCGAACCAAACCGATTCGACCACCGTCCGCAGGTTGGATTCAATACCCACCTCCCTCAACATCGTCTGGATTGCCTGGCCAAAGAGTTTGTGATGGTTGAGGTCCCGCACCATGAAATCCAGCGGCCGCATGCTACTCTGGCCGGCGGCGGCCAATAGGGATTTAGCTTCCTTGTTCGCGGCGCTGGAATCATCCTGATAGCCGAGCCTGTTGGCGAGTTGGTCCTTGGGCGTGGCGAACTCGGAAAACGGATAGATGAATCCTCCCGTCATCAGCGGGGAGACATCCTTGACGACGTCAACCAGCACTGGTTTGTCGCAGAGCAGATGCATGGCGCGCCTGACCCGCGCGTCATCGAACGGCTGCCTTTTGGCATTTAGCCAGGTAGCGTGAATGACGCTTTGGTAGAATTTCGCGGTAGACAGGCCAGGAATTGTCGCCGCCTTGCGGGCAGTGGCCGGGTCAAGCGCGCGGGCATAGTCCACTCGGCCCGACAGAATGGCGGACCCGAGCTCCGGGGAAAATGGCAAGAGATTGTAGAATTCAATGCCATCGAGGTAGGGCAGGCCTTTGTTCCAGTAGTTCGGATATTTCTCCATCACCCAGACCTCGTTCTCGACGCGGCGTTGCGTCTTGAAGGGACCGGTACCCGGGATGTTGAGGACCTTACGTAGATCGTAATTGTTCTCTTCCAGTGCCTTTTTGCTGAAGATCACGTTCCAGCCGCTGGCGAAGGCCGACATCATGAAATTGACGGAGCGCGGCGCGGCCAGCTTGAACTCGACAGTGTATTTGTCGCGCGCGTTGATCTCGCTGACCGCCCTGAACAGCGGCGTGCGTGGGATGCTGATGCCAGCCGGCGGTTTCGCGATGCGGTCGAACGTCGCTTTTATGTCAGCCGATGTGAAATCCGTCCCGTCATGGAACTGGACGCCCTGGCGCAGGTGAAACGTGTAGGTCTTGCCGTCCCTGGCGATTTCCCAGCTATGCGCCAGATCGGGAATGATGGTCTTGCCACTGTCGCGCGGATCACGCCGGATCAGGTTGTCGAACATGCAACCCTGAGTGCCGATATTGCCGACAGTGCCCGACTGATGCACATCGAAATGCGGCGGGCGATTGAGAATGCCGTAGCGCATCACCCCGCCCCGCTTTGGATTGGGCTCCGGCGCCGCGATCTGAAACTTCGAGCCGTCATACTCCGTCGGAATATCGGCGGCGAGGCCATAGCGCGGGGCCAAACCGTAAGCCCCCATCAACGCGGCGGCGCTGCCAAAAAGCATATCGCGGCGGGACCAATTGGTACGCGCGGGATGCCTAGTATTCATGATGCCGGTACCTCCCTCTGGATTTTTGCTGAATGTCCTTTACGCGACACGCCCCGGTTTCCCGATGGTTTGGAGCCAGGATCGCCCCTCCCGCCGTATTCGGCAACTTTTATCGCGCTCAGCGCTAGGCGCGCGATTTCGGGCTCTCCTACCGAAGTCGGGTTTCGCCGCAGCGCTGCCGCCGGGCTTCGGAACAAGCTACGCGGCAGGTCCAACGTTGGCTGCGGGGCAGGTACAGCCGTTCGCCGTAGTTCAAGAGTGCCGGTCAGGCAAGGTCAGCTCATATGAAGTGAGATCGTCCACGCCTGATGCCCATGATGACCACACCCAGATTAATGCTCATCACCATTTTAGCGACCCTTGCGTATCTCGGCCTCGCCATCCTCGGCTGCGGAGGTTTTGCTGCCTTCTTCTCCCGCCCGTCTCTGATTGCCCTCGCGATCATACTTCTCGTGCTGTCTGGTGTCGCCATCTTCTGTGGCGGAAATTTGAGCCCCGACATACGCGAGGATCGAGCCAACCGCTGGGTCATCGTAGCCTTCGGGCTGATCGGGCTGCTCGACGCCTATCTGCCGGCCTACACAGACCGGAAGGAGTTCTGGACTCTCGACGGAGATGCCATTCGCTGGCTTGGCGTCGTTCTCTTCGCTGCCCGGTGGTGCACTGCAGATACGAGCAAAGGGGTGGCATCTACGAAGCTGCGCTCTAGCCCGGACAAGTCAGCCAGAAACATGGCCGCATCCTTGGCTCTTCGGAGAACTACGGCCTGTAAGGCGCTCCGCCCCCGGTTGTTCCCATTGGGGTGCTGGAGCTGTATGGCGTCAGGCCGGGGCCGCCCGTGTTCGGACCGGGCATTCCCATGCTGTTCCCCCCTTGCATCTGCGGAGGGGGCGGGGCCATTTGCGGGGCCATCGGGGGAGCACCCTGCTGCAGGCGGGCGAGCTCTGCTTGGTTCAGCTGTGAGGCTGTATCCGTCACCGATTTCGGGCCATGGGCCATCGTGCCATGGGCCATCGTGCCATGGGCCATCGTGCCATGGGTCGCGTGGTGGGCGCGCGCGTGACGGTGCGTCGGGGGCGTCGCCGACGTTGTATCGGAGGCCGAAGGCGGCGGCGTGGGCATAATAGGGGGAATCCGTTCCCCCGATGTCGCCCTGCCTCCTGCGGGCATCCGGCCCGATGGTGTGGGCGACGGAGGAGTTGCGCCCGTGCTATAAGGCGTCAGTCCTGGCCCACCGGGGTTGGGACCCGGCACACCCACCGCGTTTCCGCCCGGGTTGACGTTGCCTGGGTTGGTAATTTGCGCCCAAGCTGGCGCCGAGAATGCTAGCGCGGCGACCACCGCCACGCCGGTCAAGAGATGCTTCGTCGTCATCGGATCACCTCCGTTGTCGAGCAGTTCGAAAAAGCCGAAGTCAATCATGCTCGTGAGTTGGATCGCGCGCAATGCGGTTGTCCCAAAATGCCTTGCTGCCAACCACCTTCATTGGGGATTGTTCGGCATCAGCTGTGGCTAGCGAAAATTACATCCGGGCTGGCGCAGATGCCGCGATGGGCTATCTCGCTTCGGGATGCTACTTGTCCTGAAGCGTGCGGCACCAGCGAGGCTCAGGCTGCGCACTGCGAGCCCTTGTGTCTGGAGGTCGTATCTCGCTGATTTCTCAGTCATGGCGAATGACCGAAATCGGCACGACCTCACCACTCAGACCCGTCTCGGCGAAGGACCGCTCACCACCATAGCCGACCCCGGCAAGTTCGCTTGCCCCCGCCCGATCAAGAGGGTTACGTTTGCGGTAAAGTAGCGGAGGACGAACCTGCTGTCCGGGATGGTCCAATTTGCTGCTGTTG
>DASXGD010000349.1:0-2192 GCA_036489245.1 Occallatibacter sp.
CAGCGCTGCGGCCAGGCCCAGGCCGCGCCCGGTGAATTTCGTGGTGAAAAACGGTTCGAAGATCTGCCGCTGCGTCTCTTCGTCCATGCCGCAGCCGGTGTCGCGAACCCGGATAAAGACATGGGCTCCGGGCAGCAAGTTGTTCTCGACCGGGGCATCTTTCACGCCCTCAGGCCCAACGATTATGATGCCGGTCTCGATATCGACCCGGCCTTCATCGGGGCCGATGGCCTCCGCCGCATTGATCATCAGATTCATCACAACCTGCTGGATCTGGACGGCGTCAGCCTCAACCAGCGGCAGCCCATCCGCCAAATGCAGCCGGCAAGTCACATTGCGCCCCATCGAGCCGCGAACAATGGCGAAGGTCTCGTTCACCAGCCTGGACACATCGAGAGGGCGAATCACAAAATGGCCCTTGCCGGCGTAGGCCAGCAGCTGCCGGGTCAGATCTGCCGCCCGCTCTGTCGCGAGAATCGCATGATCCAACAGCTCGCGAAGTTCGCTGCCCTCCGGGAGTTGGTCGGCCGCCAAAGCCGTGTTCCCCATAATCGAGGTCAGCAGGTTGTTGAAGTCGTGCGCGACGCCGCCGGCAAGGATACCGACACTTTCCAGTTTGGCCCGCTGCCTCAGTCTCTCCTCCAGCCGCTTCCGCTCAGTCAGGTCGAGTACCCATACCACCCACGGACTCCACGTTCCCGGTTTGCTCGATACAATGCCGATCAGCACCGGCACCCGACGCCCGTCTTTGGCAAGGTATTCTTTCTCGAAAGGTTCGCAGTAGCCGCGGTCAACAACCTGGGCAATTGCCCGGGCATCGCGCTGAACCAGTTCCGGCGGGATCAGTTCCGTCCAGGTGATCGCGCCGCTGTGAAACTCATCCAGCGTGTAACCGACCATGGAAAGAAATGCCGGGTTCGCATCCTTGATCTCTTCGCCTTCGCCGGAGAAGATGCCAATCGTGGGGCTCTTGAAGAGAAAGCGCAACCGGTGCTCGCTGGCCGCCAGCGCCGCCTGGGCCGACCGCAGAGAAGTCACATCGGAATACGTAGCCAGCACAGCCCGAACCTGGCCCTGCGGACCCCTGAGCGGCGTGCAGCTCAGGATGACAGTCAGAGTCGAGCCATCCGGCCGCTCGTATTCCACTTCCATATTCGAGCAGAAGCATCCATCGCGCAACGCACGCAACACCGGCCGCTCGTCAGGAGGCAGCACCTCGCCTTTCGTTCTGACAACCCAGTTCTTAATCGTCTGATAACGCTGACCCGTCCGCGCAAGGTCTCCAAACAAAGCGACTGCCGTGGGATTGGCGATCTCGATCGTGAGGTCCTGCGAAATCACAAGGACCGCAACCGGCATGTCGTGCAACACGGCGGCCAGCCGTTCCCGCTCATTGTCCATCGCTGCTGCCAGCGCCGCGCGGTTGTCCTCTGCCTGCTTATCCGCCGTAATGTCATGGATGAACAGATTCATGCCGCTTACTGTGGGATAGACGCTGCACTCAAACCACTCGCCGGTCAATTGGGAGTGGACTTCGAACCGATGGGCAGTCCGGTCTATCGCAACCTGCGCGAGGGCCGCCTGAGTGCTTCCGCCTGCCAGTTGCGGGAAAACTTCCCATGCTTTCCTGCCTATAAGATTGGCCGCGCTTTGCTGAGCCTGGCGCGCCGCGTTCTCGTTGACGTAGGTGCATCGGAAATCGGCATCCAGCGATGCCACCGCGTCCTCTGTACTCTCGAGGACCGAATGCAGAGACCTTTCCGCCGCGTTCGCTGTTGCCGCATTGATTTCAGCCCTGGCTCGGGCGATTCTCAACTCACGCACCACGGTGCAGATAGCGACAGCAGACAGGAAAAAACTGATTGGCCGTATCGCGCCGTTGATCGGAGGACGGTCGGGCTGCGCATGAAAGACTCCTGCAAAAGCCAGGATTACAGAGGTGAACAGACCGGGGAGAAATCCACCGTACCAGGCGCTGAACGCCACCGCGACGAGAAAAAAGAGAAAGGGCTCCGGCGCATGAGTGACCCGTTCAATGCCGTCCCGCAGCAAAAAGGCGATGACTGAGGCCACCAGCGCAATCGCGTAAGGCCGGAACTTGCCTGTATTGCCCATTGCAGACCTCTCTCTCGCAAGCATAACGCGCGCGGGGGCTACCCCAATCCGGCCCTTATCTTCGCAGGCAACTTTGC
>DASXGD010000355.1:0-4186 GCA_036489245.1 Occallatibacter sp.
TGAACCGGAAGAGGCAGAGTCAATCTGTCGCGACATTCTGGCCATCGAGCCAGAGCATCAGCTGGCATTGCGCCTGCTCGGGCTAGCCCTCACCGATCAGTTCACTGGCCGCGGCTCCGATCGTTACCGGGAGACGGAACACATCTTCCAGCAACTCCAGAACCCCTACGAGCGGCTCTACTACACCGGGATCTTGTGCGAACGGCGTGCGAAAGCTCAGCTCAATGCCGGGCACCCGCCGGTGTCAGTCCTGGCGCTTTTCGAACAGGCCTTGCAATCGTTTGCGGAGGCTGAAGACATCCGCCCGATCGGAAACGATGACGCGATCCTGCGCTGGAATCGCTGCGTGCGCCTGCTCCAGGATCCAGCCTACGGATGGGAAGAGCTGGAACCGGAACTCGTTCCGTTCGATGCGCAAGACGCTCCGCCAAGATAAGCAAGCTTCGGTACAGTTGGGAACGTAAGGCCTGGTCTGGACATGTGTCCCATTCGAGTCAAAGAATGCGAAACAGCTTCTTCAGGGGATCGAAGTAACGGTCGACTATCCGCTCCTTGAGCGGAATAATGGCGTTCTCGGTGATGGTAATCGACTCGGGACATACCTGCCGGCAACAAGTTGTGATGTTGCAGTAGCCGATGTTGTGGCTGTACCTCAAATCGCTGACGCGGTCTTCGGTGTCCAGCGGATGCATTTCGAGTGCCGCCGCGTAGACCAGCAGGCGAGGACCGATAAACTCCTCGTGCTTGTGATGTTCGCGAAGAACGTGGCACACGTCCTGGCAGAGAAAGCACTCGATGCACTTGCGGAATTCCTGCACGCGCTCAACGTCGACCTGTTGAATACGCCATGTGCCGTCGGCAGCGTCGGGCGGGCGGGGCTTGAATTGCCTGATGGTTTTTTTGGCCCGGAAATTCCACGAAACATCAGTGACCAGATCGCGTATAACCGGAAACGAGTGCATGGGCTCCAGGATGACCGGCATGTCAAGGTTGATGTCACTTAGCCGGGTCATGCACATGAGTTTGGGCATTCCGTTGATTTCGGCGGAGCACGATCCGCATTTGCCGGCCTTGCAGTTCCATCGCACCGCCATGTCGGGCGCTTGCTGGGCCTGCACACGGTGCACCGCGTCCAGAACGACCATTCCCTCCTCAACGGATGTGGTGTAGTCCTGGAATCTGCCGCCCGAGGGGTCTCCGCGCCAGATGCGAAGTGTCGCTGATGTGGCCATCGATTTCGTCTCCCGGCTATTTCATTTCGTCGATTACTTTTTTCAATTCATCGGGCATGGGCGTAAGCGCGCGCCTCTCCACGTTCATTTCCCCGTCCGCGCCACGCCTGATCACGATGTTGTACTTTCCCCACTCCGCGTCTTTGCCGGGAAAGTCGTCGCGGAACTGCGCGCCGCGGCTCTCTTTTCGCAGCAGCGCAGCACGGGTAACGGCTTCAGAAACGATCATCATGTTTCCAAGATCAATCGCTGTATGCCAGCCATTGTTGTACTCGCGATTCCCGGCGATGCCAGCCCGTTGCGCCCGCGCGCGTAGTTGCCCGATTGCGTCGAGGGCCTGTTGCATTTCACTCTCAACCCGCACGATCCCGACCAGATCCTGCATCGCCTCCTGCAGATCGTATTGAACCTGATAGGGGTTTTCGCCGGAAGGACCCCGATCGAAAGGCGCGAGGGCCGCTGAAGCAGTAGCCTGAATCTCCGCTTCGTCGACACTTACCGGGCCATTGGCTTTGGCAAAGGCGGCGGCGTAGCGTCCTGCGCGGCGCCCGAATACGACGAGATCCGAAAGGGAATTTCCGCCCAGGCGATTTGCGCCATGCAATCCCGCAGCTACTTCCCCGGCGGCGAAAAGCCCGGGCACCGTGGACATCTGTGAATCGCCATCGACGCGGATACCGCCCATCATGTAATGCGTGGTGGGGCCGACCTCCATCGGCTCTTTGGTGATGTCGAGATCGGCAAGCTGCTTGAATTGGTGGTACATGCTGGGAAGCTTGCGCTTGATGTGTTCCCCCGCTTTTGGAAGGCGGTCCTTGATCCAGGAAATATCGAGAAAGACGCCACCGTGCGGCGAACCGCGGCCCGCCTTGACTTCGCGATTGATGCACCGCGCCACATGATCTCTCGTGAGCAGTTCTGGAGGACGCCGCGCTTTCTTGTCGCCCTGCGTATAACGCCAGCCCTCTTCCTCAGAGTCCGCGGTCTGCTCTTTGTACAGGTCAGGAATGTCGTCGAACATGAACCGGCGGCCTTCGCTGTTGCGCAGGACTCCGCCTTCGCCGCGCACGCCTTCAGTGACAAGGATGCCGCGCACGCTGATCGGCCACACCATCCCCGTCGGATGAAATTGAACGAATTCCATGTCCTGGAGTTCGGCCCCGGCGCGATAGGCCAATGCCAGCCCGTCCCCTGTATATTCCCAACTGTTGCTGGTGATCTTGAAAGCGCGCCCAATTCCGCCGGTCGCCATCACCACGGCCTTGGCCTCCCACAGCTGGAATCGGCCCTTCTCGCGATCGTATCCGCAAGCTCCGGCAATCCGGTTCCCATCCAGCAGCAGGCTGAGCACCGTGCACTCCATGTGCACTTCCATTCCCGTGTGAATGCCGTGATCCTGAAGTGTGCGTATCATCTCCAGGCCGGTGCGGTCGCCGACATGAGCCAGCCGGGGATACCTGTGTCCCCCGAAGTTCCGCTGCAGAATTTTGCCGTCTGCGGTGCGATCAAACAGCGCGCCCCATGCCTCGAGTTCGCGCACGCATTCGGGGGCTTCTTTGGCGTGCAATTCGGCCATGCGCCAGTTGTTGAGATACTGACCTCCACGCATCGTATCCGCAAAGTGGACGCGCCAGTTATCGCGATCGTCGACATTGGCCAGAGCTGCGGCGATGCCGCCTTCGGCCATGACGGTATGGGCTTTGCCGAGCAGCGATTTGCAGACCACCCCCACCTTCGCGCCGGCGGCCCCAGCTTCAATCGCGGCGCGCAGGCCTGCCCCGCCTGCTCCGATCACTAGCACATCGTAGGAGAACCGCTGGAATTCCGGCATCTAGAGAATTCTCCAGTCGTGCCAGATTCCCATCGAACAAAGGCGGACATAGATATCGGCAAACGCAACCCAAAGCAGGCTCGCCCAGGCCCACTTCTTGTGATTTGCATTCAGGCGGCTCACGAAGTTGTATATCTTGTGCCGTACCGGGTGATGAGAGATCTGGTCGAAGGTCCCCCCGATCATGTGCCGGAATGCGTGACACCCGAAGACATACCCTCCCAGAAGCAGGACATTCACGACCAGGACCAGGCTTCCAATTCCGATCCCGAATCCTTCCGGAAAGAAGAACGACCTTACCGCGTCGTAGACCAGAAAACCCCAGACAATGTAAGAAAACCTCAGAAAGTAGCGATGAAAATTCTGCATGATGAGCGGAAAAGTTCGTTCCCCCCGATAACTCTTGCGGGGCTCGCTCACCGCGCATGCTGGAGGGTCGGCCCAGAACGATTTGTAATATGCGCCGCGGTAGTAGTAACAGGTCAGGCGGAACAGTCCGGGGATCCAGAGAATCAGGAGGGCGGGAGAGAAAGGCAGGAAATTCGGGTACCAGTTCGGCTTCGGGCCAAACAGGGCGTGCGGGGAACTTCCGAAAAGTTCGGGCGAATAGAAAGGCGAGATATACGGACCATACGTGTAATGGCTGTTCTGGAATGCCGCCCAGTTCGCATAGACCAGAAACGCGCCGAAACCCAGGAAGATTGCCGCCGGAGAAAGCCACCAGGCGTCGCGCCGCGATGTTTGACCAAACTTGCCGTCTTTCCAGACGATGTCGGGAGCTGACACGAATCCCTCCATTGCGGAGGGATTCGCAGAAATGGCCTTCCCGTCCGATGGCATGGGATTGTATAGCAAGGACTCTGCCGTCAGCCATATGCAATGTGAGTCGGCGGAATCCGGAGGGCAGGATTCAACGAATTGAAACGCGAAAGAGAAATAAGAGCCTGCGTAGAGCTCCCGCCAACTATTATGGCTAATTGCTTGAGATGAACCATCGTCGGCGCCCTATTCTCATCGACACGGACACGGCGTCAGACGACGCGGTTGCCTTGATCATGGCCCTGCGTTCGCCGAGCGTCGAGGTCACGGCAATCACCACCGTCGCCGGCAACGTTCCCGTGAA
>DASXGD010000386.1:0-1550 GCA_036489245.1 Occallatibacter sp.
TCTACCCTTAGCGACCAGGTGCTTGCTTTGGCAAATGGCAAGACGCAGCAGGAAATCGCCGCTGCATGCAAGGGAGCTCGCCCGAACCATGTCGGCGCCGCCATCGCCCGCTACAAGCGGGCTGGCCGCATCGAAGAGCGCCACGGGAAGCTCTACGCCACGTAGGCGACAGAGACGGTGCAGCGCACCGCGGTGCGATAGCGGAATAAAAAGCCGGCCGGGCCGACGCCGCTGAGATTTGGGAGCGATAGCGCTTGGCGTCATACGAACCTGTCCTCGCGCACGGGGAAAGTATGGGCGTGTCCGCGCCACTGCTGAGCCAAGATCGCACCGGACTTCAGTAACGTGGTGGGGTCAAAGGAATTGTGATCGCGACTGTTGCCGGTAGTTCGGATGAGCCGATCGGTGTGGCTTTGCCGACGTGATGAGCCGTTGCACGCGGCAACATAAGGGACGTGGGCACTGTCAACTTAGCGGACCCCAGGGCGCGTTTTTCCGGCCACGCTCGGCTTGAGTGGTTGCCACCGGATCTCGATTGGGACACATGCGACCGCGCTCGATCGGGGCGAGACCGGGCATTCGATGGCGCGTTCTTTACGGGTGTGCGGACCACCCGGATCTACTGTCGTCCGGTCTGCCTGGTACGGCCCGCGCGGTCGGCAAAATCATGTTTTTTTGATTCAGCGGCCGCCGAGCGGGCGGGTTTCCGGCCCTGCCTTCGCTGCCGCCCCGAGACGGCACCAGGAAGCCCAGCGTGGAACGGAACCGCGACGACAGTGGCGCGTGCGATGCGGACTGATCGAGGAAGGATTCCTGGACGAAGCCTCAGTCGCGGAACTTGCCGAGCGACTGCGCGTCGGGCCACGCCACCTGTTACGGGCGTTTTTCCGTCATACCGGCGCGAGCCCAAGCGATATTGCTGCGACGCGACGCGTACAGGCGGCGAAGCGGTTGATCGATCAAACGATAATGCCGGTGTGTGACATTGCTTTTGCCGCGGGCTTTCGCAGCGTGCGGCGCTTCAACGATGCATCCGGGCTACCTATGGCCGTGCGCCCTCGTCCTTCCGCAAAACCATCCAAACAAGTGAATTTGGGCGAACTCGCTCCCGGATCGAAATCGGCACGGCGGTTGTGGGGCACAAAGCCTGATCTTTCGGACCTTGGCCGCACGTGTCGCAAATTCAGACCCATCCAGGGCCTTTGATGATGCGGCGATTTATTCGCCTATTCCAATTCTTCTCTGTTTCATGTATTCGGATGGCCGAAAATATGTCGGAGACTACCATGGATGCAAAAAACGTGAACCCACTTCACACCACAAAAATCGTCGGAAGCTACCTGCGACATCATGCTGTGGGCGCTAGTCAGCTTCCCGATCTCATCACTTCGGTGCACCGAAGCTTGAGCGAGCTTGGACTACCGGCTCTTGTTGAAGAAGTGCTTACACCTGCCGTCTCGGTGCGCCAGTCTGTGCGTCCCGATTACGTGGTTTGTCTGGAATGCGGGTACCGGGGAAAAACCTTGCGCCGCCACATAACCACCCGACAC
>DASXGD010000002.1:0-21066 GCA_036489245.1 Occallatibacter sp.
ATAGGCGGAACATGGGAAGTCTTCAAGTGATGCCAAGAGAAAACCTATAAGTGGGAACCACGAAAAGGGAAATATCGATGCACTTGAAGATGGCGGATCATCCTGTAGTAGCGTTGAAACGTCTGTAATGGACGTCGAGCGAAGAGGATGACATAGCGCCGACGGAAGCCGTGGGCCAACTGGGTGACCAGGAGGAGCCTTTTCTTCCAGAGGCGGTCTGTTCTCGCAAGAGACAGGTTATCGCTATGAAGAGCCGTGTGAATCGAGAGGTTCAAGCACGGTTCCGTGAAGGCCTCGGGGTGAAATTCCCCGGGGCTACTCGACCTCCCGCAAGCCCACTTATATATTCGCGTTGACCAATATGTTCGGTGCTCAATATATTCGTATTAACGTATACGATAACGGTTGGTCACAGCTCCACGTGAGGTCTTAGAACAATGACGAAACACTACAACGTTCTATTTCTGTGTACCGGAAACTCGGCGCGATCTATCATGGCCGAGGGGATTCTGAACCACAAAGGCAAGGGCAGATTCACTGCGTACAGTGCTGGTAGTCATCCTTCGGGCACCCCACGACCCGAAGCACTGCGGCAGTTGGAGTCTGCGGGAATCGCGACGGATGGATTCCGCAGCAAGTCGTGGGATGAATTCTCGGGGCGGGATGCGCCACATCTCGACTTTGTCTTCACAGTGTGTGATAACGCTGCGAAGGAACAGTGTCCCTATTGGCCGGGGCAGCCGATGACGGCACATTGGGGAATCCCAGACCCTGCGGCGGTGAAGGGTGCACCGGAGGAGATTACGCGGACATTTCGCGACGCGTTCGTGGTGTTGGATCGTCGGATAGGTCTGTTTCTTTCATTGCCGCTGGCGACACTGGAGGAGTTCGCGATTAAGAAGTCAATCGACGAGATCGGCAGGTCATGAAGCCCACCTTGATGCGTCGTGCGGTTGCGGAATTTGTCGGTACGCTCTTGTTGCTTGCAGCTGTGGTGGGCTCCGGGATCATGGGGGACCGGCTGGCGGGAGGGAGCGTCGCAATAGCATTGCTGGCTAATACGCTCGCGACTGGTGCGGCCTTGATTGCCATTATCCTCGCGTTCGGCCCGATATCAGGGGCTCATCTGAATCCCGCTGTGACGCTCGCCGACGCGTGGATCGGCGGAATGCCCTGGAGCGAGACGCCGCTGTACATTCTTGCTCAAACTTCCGGAGCAGTTGCGGGAGTGGCCGTCGCACACCTGATGTTCGGCCTCGCGGTGTTCTCTGTGTCGGCGCATGCGCGGAGCGGCCCTGCACAGGTGTTCAGCGAGTTCATTGCCACGTTCGGCCTGTTGGCGGTGATTTGGGGTTGCGTGCGCTCGCGTCCCGCCGCTGTTCCGTTTGCGGTTGGCGCATACATCACAGGAGCGTATTGGTTCACGGCGTCAACGTCGTTTGCCAACCCTGCGGTCACGGTAGCGCGTTCTTTCACGAACACCTTCACTGGCATCAGACCGGTCGATGCGCCATGGTTCGTGGTCGCAGAATTCGCGGGAGCCTTTGCCGCTACACTTCTCTTTGAATGGCTCGTGCCTCGATTACTCGTGAGTCCGCCGCAGGTCTTAATGAAGCAGGATGAGTAGCGATTAGAGCAGGTTGAGGCTGGTAACAAGTTCCGGGCCGGATGGTCGCCGATGCGGAAGTTTCGCATGAGGCGCCTCGGTCGAAGAACTACCGGAGTCATGGATGGCGCGACGTGTTGGGGTTCGTGGTCCGGTGTCATTTTTATCCGCGACTCACGATAAAGTCGGGCTGCTCGGGATGACCACGACTTGGGGAGCTTGAGTTCGCAGCGACTCTATGCCTTGACAACTCCCGGCTGGTAGGCTGATCGAGTGGTGACACGCAAGTCGGAAAACCTGCTCGCCGGGGTGACATGTGGAGATTCAACGAAGGACATTCCTTCGCTCCGCGCTAGGTGCAACCATCGGAGCCGTTTCTTCCTCCTGTAGTTCCTTTCGGCCCAACTCCGTCCACCTGATCGGGGGGAATCTGCCATCACCGGAACGTTCAGGCATCGAGCATGTCGTCGTTGTCATGATGGAAAATCGAAGCTTCGATCACTTTCTCGGTTGGCTGCCAAACGCAGACGGAATGCAGGCTGGACTGAATTACCTTGACCGGACCGGCACGAATCACTCCACGTACCATTTGACAGGTGACTTCACGGGTTGCGGCCACATTCAACCCGATCATTCCTATCAAGGCGGAAGGATCGAATACGACGCGGGAAAGATGGGCGGCTTTCTGTGTTCGGGAAGCGACACATATTCGATCGGCTACTACGTGGAAGAGGACCTGGCGTTCCTCGGCGCGCTGGCACGTGCATACACCACACTGGACCGTTACTTCTGTTCCTTTCTGGGTCCCACGTTTCCGAATCGCATGTTTCTGCACACAGCGCAGACAGACAGGATCAGCAACACATCAAACGAATGCCAGCTGGAGACGATTTGGGACCGCCTTTCAGAGGCTGGGGTCAGCGCTCGCTGCTATTCTCCATGGTTACAACTCTGGGGTTCTAAATACGCCGACATCAGTCGCAGCTATGAGGACTTTCTGATTGCCGCTGGAGCAGGCGAGTTACCCGCGGTATCATTCGTCGATGCACCTAACTCGGCGGTCAGCGGAGGACAAGATGATCATCCATTCGCGGACATTCGAAATGGGGACGCTTTTCTCTCCCGGACCTATCACGCCCTGGTGCATGGCCCTTGCTGGCAAGGATCAGTATTGATCATCACCTTTGACGAGTGGGGCGGCTTCTTTGATCATGTTCCGCCCCCGAGAGTGGCGGCGCCAAACACGATTGATACAGATCTCATCGATGGCCGCGTCCTTTTGGGCCTTCGCGTACCCAGCCTGATTGTGTCCCCCTTCAGCATGGGATCACAACTTCACCCTCGAGTAAACAGTACGGTTTTTGACCATACATCCGTGCTTAAGCTCATCGAATGGCGCTGGAATCTGCGGCCACTCACAACGCGAGATGCGTCGGGCGAAATCGGGAATCTTGCCACTGCTCTGGATTTTGCGAGTCGACGAGATCACTTGCCTGTGCTTCCGGTAGCAGCCCCGGTGGGGAAGCCCCCCTGTTATATACCGGTTGGTGATTAACGGGAAGGGAGTCTTGTTCCGCGATTGTTGGAGATCCTACGGCGGCAGGCAGGATCAGCCGCTCAGGCCTCAAAGACGTGTTCGGCATTGCGGAAGAGTGCGCAGAGGGCGCGCCAGACCCAGCGGCTGAGCAGGATGATGAGGACAACGAATGCCGCGGCGATGGAGCCGGCGACGAGAGGGTGCTGCGTGGCGAGCCAGGTGAGGGTGATGGACAACCCGTCTTCGCCAAGGCTGAGGCCGATGTTCGAGAAGGGCTCGGGCGAGGGCGTGACCGCGATGCGGGCGGCAGTTTTGCCACCGTGGGCAGCCAGGGCGACGATCGCCCCGAGGAGGCCGGCGGCGAGTTGCTCTCCGGGTGTGAGAGTCGCGGTCGCGCGCCAGGCGAGCAGGGCCGCGACCGGCACGCGGATGAAGGTGTGCAGCGCGTTCCAGACGAGGTCGAAGACGGGGATCTTGTCGGCGAAAAACTCCACCGCAAAGAGCGCGGCGCTGGCGCCGATGACCCACCAGCTGGCGAGCGGCTGAAGCGCTTCGGGAAGGGGCAGCACTCCGGCATGCGCCAGCAACCCCAGGGTGGCCACCGTGGCGTACAGGTTCAATCCCGCGGCAAACGACACGGCGACGATCAGCGCCACCAGGTCGTGGCCATGGAGTGGCAGTCTCACGGGCCAAGTATAAGACCCTCGACGATCATGATGCAGCGTACGGAATCGGGGCCGAGCGAGCCGGCCTGGGGGACTCAGCTCAGCGGCGCGAGGTGCTTGGTGTTCGAGTAGGTGTACTGGATGCGGTGAATGACGGTGATGGTCGAGAGTACGGCCAGCACCCACAGCACCGGAGCCATGACGCCCCAGTGGTAGAACAAGGCCCCGAGAATGATCAGCACGATGCGCTCCGGGCGTTCCATGAAACCCACCTTGCACGAGCCGATGAGGGCTTCGGCGCGGGCGCGCGTGTAGCTGACCATCAGCGACGTGACCATGACGAATGCGGTCAGCACGACATAGCGAAAATGATTGATGCGCGCGTAGTAGACCAGCAGGCCGAAGAATAGCACCACGTCGGAATAGCGATCGATCACCGAGTCAAAGAAGGCGCCGAACACGGTGACCTGGTTGGTGCGGCGGGCCACGCGCCCGTCAACCATGTCGAAGATGCCCGCCCCGATGATGACCAGGCCGGCATAGAGAAACATGCGCCCGGCGTTGGTTGCGTCGGCGTGACCGAAAAGAAAGGCGGCCGCGATATTGATGACCAGCCCGACAAATGTGAGGAAGTTGGGGGAGATGCGGGTGAGCGCCAGTCCGTGAACAATGCGATCAAGAAGCCAGCCGCAGCCGCGGCCAAAGGCGCTGGTCCAGGTCATTACCGCTTCTAGCTCCGAGCTTCTAGCCTTTAGCTCATCCTTATGGGAATCGGGTTCCTTGCTTCACCGGGAAAGCCAGAAGCTAGCGGCTAGAGGCTAGCGGCCCGTTCTTCCCTGCATTACAGCTCTTAGCTCCTAGCTTTTAGCCTTTAGCTCATTCCGCGGTGGAATCGGGTTCTTGCCTCACCGGGGCAGAGCTAGAAACTAGCGGCTAATTATTCCCTACTGCGCGGAGCCGGAGGCGGCCTCGCCGCCGGCGCCATTGGCTTCCGCTTCGTCATGGACCGTGGTCAACTTGAGAATTTCAAGCTCGCGCTTTCCATTGGGAGTCACGATGACGGCTACGTCGCCTACCTGCTTGCCGACCAGCCCGCGGCCGATAGGCGAGGTGGTTGAGATCAGCCCCTTGGTCACGTCCGACTCTTCGCTGGTCACCAGCCGGTACACGATTTCTTCGTCCTTGGTCGAGTCGTATACCACGACGGTGGAACCGAACCCCGCCTTGTCCCGCGGAATGTTGGCCAGGTTCACCAGGGAGAGCTCCGCCATGCGCCGCTTGAGTTGACCGAGGCGGGCGTTGACAAAATCCTGGCGCTGCTTCGCCATGTGATATTCGGCGTTTTCGGACAGATCGCCCATGGCCACCGCCTTCTTGATCTCGGCAGGGAGTTCATGCGCCAGTTCGTGCTCGAGCTCCGCAATCTGCTTCTGAAGCTGACTTTTGATGTGATCGGGCATCCGTATTCCGTGGCGGCGAGTGGGATGGCTCTGTCCGCAAGAGGTGGAAAAACTTGAAACTCCATTATACGCGGAGAAAGGCGCAGCGATTCAGACGGGGCGCGGGTTCACTTTCCTGATTCGTGTTCCCGGTTATCCCTATTCCCTGTTCCCTTGTTCCCTGCTGTCGAGGAACGACTGCAGGATCAGGGTGGCCGCAACCTGATCGACCACATGGCGATGGTCCTGGCGGGGGCGTCCGGCTTCGTAAAGGATCTGATGAGCCTCGCGGGTGGTGAGGCGTTCATCCCAAAGATGCACGGGGAGGCTGGTCAGTTCTCCCAGTTCGGCGGCGAAGGCCTGGGTGTTCTCGGAGCGCGGGCTCTTCTCGGCGGAAAGATGGAGGGGATTTCCCACCACGATCGCGGCGACGCTGAATCGCCGCGCCAGGCGCGCCAGAGAGCGTAGATCCTCGCGTGGATTCCGCCGCCGCAACAGGGTCAGAACGGGCTGCGCGGTCAGCCCCAGTTCGTCTGAAACGGCCACGCCGATGCGCTTCGAGCCCAGGTCGAGGCCGAGAAAGCGCGGTTGGGGCAGAGCTTCCAGAGGACTTCTCCTCCAACCAGCTTACCGGGCAACCAGCTTCCCGGGCGGAATACCATGAATCGTGCCACCCGTCACAACTGAATGGTGTCACTCGATATACCGCAAGCTGCCTTAATCAATAAAGTACCCAATCTCGGTAAGAACGGATTCACTCAGTTCCACGCCCATCAGCCGTGCGCAGGGAAAGGAATACATCTCCCCTTCGAAGCGCGTCAGGGTATCGCGCGACAGATCCGTCTTTTTGTGGAGCATCCTCATGAGAGCTGCGCTGTCAGTGGCAAATTGGTAGTCGCCCGGTACTCCGCATGATGGGCGGATTGTCAGGGAGAGCGGGATGGTTTTCGCACCCTCGTTGAGGGTGCTGGACATCTGGGTGACGATGTTCATTCTCATGCAGGGAATCTTGTCACCTGCGATTCCCGGCCTTCAATGGCTCCAATGTCGTACCGGGTGATACCAGGTGGGGACATGAAGGCCACCGAGGTGGTAGTTCTGAGCCTCCTGGCGGGCGGCCTATACAAACTGCCAGTCTCCGCGGGCATCGGCGCCCGATACAATCTTGAAAGCGAAGAATCCCCAGGGGATTTTTTGCGTCTCTAAGAGATGCTAGAGGGGAATGCTGAGGAGAATGGCGCGCCGTAAAGCGACAACTGCAAGAAGAAAGGGCTTCGGTGCCGCGGGTTTTTTCCTGGTGCTTCTGGTTCTAGTCCTGGGTGCGGCGGGGGTAGGCGCGTGGCTGGTGTTGACACCCTACGGACCTCAAGGGGAAACGATCGTGGAGGTGGCTCCCGGCTCTTCCACTGTCCGGATCGGGCGCCAATTGCAGGGGGCCGGGATTGTCCGCAGCGAGTACGCCTTTGACTTGGTGCGTTTCTGGAAGCGGGGAACACTCAAGGCCGGAGCGTATCGATTTGACCATCCCGCGCCGGCCAGCGAGGTTTACGACCGCATCCGGCGCGGGGACGTGTACACCATTGCCGTCACGGTGCCAGAGGGGGCCAGCATTTTCGACATCGCGGACCGTTTGCAGCAGGCCGGCTTTGGACAACGGCAGGCATTTCTCGACATGGCGGTACAGGAGTCCTCTCTGATCGCCGATCTGGATCCGACGGCGAAGAGCCTGGAAGGCTATCTCTTCCCGGACACGTATCGCTTTGCTCCCCGAACCGCGCTTCCCGAAATCGCAGCGACGATGGTGAAACGCTTTCGCGCCGAGGCCTCAGAACTGGGGTTATCGATCAACGTGCACCGGACCGTGACTCTGGCGTCTCTGGTGGAACGAGAAACGGCCATCGACGGGGAACGGCCCCTGGTGGCGAGCGTGTTCGAGAACCGGCTGGACAAGAACATGCCCCTGATGACCGATCCTTCTGTGATCTACGGGCTGCAACTCCAGAACCAGTGGCGGGGGACGCTTTATGAATCCGACCTCAAGCGCGATACGCCGTATAACACGTACGTTCATACGGGGCTGCCTCCCGGCCCGGTGGCGAATCCGGGTGCCAAGGCCCTGCACGCGGCGATAGCGCCGGCACAAACCGATTATCTCTACTTCGTGGCCGCGGGCGACAATCCGCAGGGGAAGTCTGTGTTCTCCACGACGCTCGAGGAACACAACCGCAACGTGGCCGGCTATCGCCAGGCAATGAAGAAGGCAGGTGGGCGGTGACTGTGGGCAGTCGCCGCGCAGCGACTGCGGGCCTTGCCTTTCCGCTTCTTTTGCTGTCAGGCTGCCTGTTCAGCACCCGGAAGCTGCCCGTGCCCCGAGCCCCGTCGGTGGTGCAATCCGCAACGGCGGAGGAACTGGTCTCACGGATTAATGATCGGTGGGATCAACTCCAAAGCCTCAATGCGACGGTGGAGATCAAAGCCAGCGTGACCGATTCCAAAAAGAATGTGGCCACCGATATCACCACGATCCACGGGCATATCCTGATGCGCAAGCCGGAGATGGTGAGAGTGCTTGGGCAAGTGCCGGTGCTTGGAACGCGAGCCTTCGATATGGCCAGCGACGGAAAGAACTTTACCCTGCTGATTCCCCCGAAAGGGACGGCTTACAAAGGGCCAAGCACCCTCACCAGGAAAAGTTCGAAGGGTTTGGAGAACATGCGGCCGGGCCTGTTTTTCGATGCCATGGCCGTGCGGGGCGTGGCGCCGGACGAGGAATACACCCGGGCCGCCGACACCGATACGGTTGAAGACATATCCAAGAAGCACCTTCTGATCATTCCGGAGTACATCCTCAGCGTGATGCAGGCCCAACCCGACAGCCACGTCCTCAAGCTGACGCGGGTCATCCACTTTCACCGCGAAGACCTGTTGCCCTACCAGCAGGACCTGTACGACGAACAAAACAACCTGGAGACGCAGGTATTCTATGGCCGCTATGTGGATTTCGGCGACCACAAATACCCGTCAACAGTGACCATCAAGCGGCCGCTGGAGCAGTATCAGGTAGTCTTGACGGTCGAGAAAGTGGTGATGAATATGCCTCTGAGCAACGACCAGTTTCAAATCAAGATCCCGGAAGGCACCAAGATTCAGACGGTCGAGTAGGAACAGTCAGGGGCAAAAAACTCGCGGTGCGGACTAGACGGCTTTCGCCCTCATGTCGTCGACCGCGGCGATGGAGCAGATGTGCAGCAGCCTCGAGTCAGGGTTGAAATACCCGGAAATCGAGACGTCCTCGCCCTCGAAGGGCCAGGCTCGGCCGGTGGAATCGAGTGCGAAGAGGGTTCCATCAAACTCGCGCAGCGCGAACCTGCCTCCGTCGCGGACGACCGTCCCGCAAAAGTTGGACACCGGGGGCAGTTCCGGTACGGATGATGAGGCTTTGGTAACTTTGGTCGGAGGCGCCGGTGGAGGCGCGGGTTCAGCGGCCTTCCGTACGTCCCAATTTGTTTGGGTGGGAGCGTTGGTCCGTCGCAGGCCGGTCAACACGTCTGACAACGAAGACCCCAGAGACAGGCAACGCTTCACCATCTCTTTCATTAAGTACATCTCTCCAGGGACCATAACGGCTCCACAAGGCAGGCGAACGCCTATTCGCCCGAAGTTGTTGCAATTAAATGACCAAAGTCGAAGGTTGAAAATAGGCCATTTATTCCGTCGAAGGCAAATCGGACCGCGTAGAAAATACGCGCAGGCAGGAAAAAATGGGAAACGGCAGCCGCTAACCGGGAACGGGCGGGCTTCGTCCGAAAGTTGTTACGACGAGCGCGGCGCACAGCTTTCGGGCTGTGCTAGTATCCCGGCAAGCCCCCGCACCTTCTGGCCAAGGGACCCCGGCATGGAAACCAATCTGCGTCCGCTCAGCCTCGGCGAAATACTGGATCGCACTGCCCAGCTTTACCGCTCGAACTTCCTGGTGTTCGCCGGAATCTTCGCGATCTATGCGGGCGTGGCCCTGGTCTTGAACCTGATCCAGATCGGGGTTGGCGTCCTGGTCGAGAAAGGTCAAACAGTCCCCAAAATCAGCTGGCCCTTGATCATGGCGGAACTGGTGGAGTGGATTTTCCTGGTCCTCCTGCTGGGCGCGGCCATTGCGGCCATCAACCGCGCGGTCTCGTGGGTGCACCTGGGCGAACCGGCCAGCATCCGCGGCGCCTACGCCAGTACCCTGCCCCGGTTTCGGCGCTACCTGTGGCTGATGACAGTGACCGGCCTGAGGGCATGGCTGCCGTTTGCACTGGGCTACGGCGGGTACCTCCTTTTTGCGCTCCTCTATGTTCGGCCCAAGGGAATTCTTACTCATCCCCCCAGCGGACTCGACCAGCGGATGCTGATTTTTCTGCTGGTCACGGTCGGATTTCTCCTCCTGATCTTCGTCGCGTTCGTCTACGGCGTTCTGATGACCTTGCGCTATGCCCTGGCCATGCCTGCGTGCGTGATCGAGGATCTCACCGCGCGCGAGGCGATCCGCCGCAGTATCGACCTGAGCAAGGGGGCGCGCGCACGCATCTTCGTCCTTTTTCTGTTGATCGGGGTCATCAAGCTGGGCCTGGTCGGTATCACCCAGGCGGCGTTCGTGGTGATGGTCTTCAAGAACCATGGACAGGTGTCGCCGGTTGTGAGCTCGATCTCGCAAGTGGTCGCCTTTTTTACCAACACATTCATCGGGCCCATCGGTGGCACCGGCGTCGCCCTCTTCTATTACGACCAGCGGGTACGCAAGGAAGGCTACGATATCGAATGGATGATGCAGGCGGCAGGGCTCATGCCGCCGCCGGCCGGTACTTCCCAGGTTCCAACCGCGGCGGTCATTCAGCCGGAATCCGAGCAACCGGAATCCGAGGAGCGGCCCGCGTGAGGATACGCCTGGCGTTGAAGGGTCTGTTGGCAAGCCTGGTAGTGGGCCAGATTCTGGTTGCTGCCCCTGGCATGTCCGTCTCCTGGACCCTGCTGGCGGCTCCTTCGGTATCGGCGACACCTTCCCCGTCGCGATCGGCCGGCCGATGGCAGGATGCCACAATGGAGGACTATCGCCGGCACCTGGTTACCCTCCAGCAACTGACCCAGGCCTGCGCCCAGGCCCGCGATCTTAAAACCTGCGATCCGACCCTGGTCGGTCCGGATGACAGGGTTCCGGCCAGTGCTGCTTCGAGCGCAGACCCCCGCCTGATTCGGTACGGGTGGCTCCGCATTCTGTTTTCGCGCGCCGAGGAAGCGGACGCGGCGCAAAGAGCTCCCGATTCGGGCGGATTGTCCGGGAGTGCCCGCAAGAGCCTGCTCGAGAAGCCTCCCACAACGTCGCAGCTTCTGGTCGATGCACAGGCCAGGCTGGCTCATGACCGGGCGCAGGCCAACCGCGGTGGAGGGCCGCTTCCGTCGCACCGGGAGGAGCGAGACACCATGAATGAGGTTCTCGCCGGGCGGGAATTTTCGAACCTGCAGCCGGCGACGGAAAGTGATACGGCCCTCGAAAAACTCGGAAACTGGCTCAACCGGCTGTTCGCCAGGTTCGACAAGCTGCGCGCCCGGTCGGCGTGGGTGGGACGAACACTGGTATGGGGATTCTTCGGAGCCATCGCCCTGGGCCTGGCCTGGGGCCTGTTGCGGGCAGAGCGGCGATGGCGCATCCGGCTGGTCCCGGCGAGCACCGGCCTCACGCCCGGGGCAGTCTCCGCACGCGACTGGCAACTCTGGATGGCCGATGCCCGCAAGGCGGCCGGAGACGGGCAGTGGCGCGAGGCCATCCATTTCCTCTACTGGGCGGCGATCGCGCGCCTGGAGTCACGGCGGCTGTGGCCCGCCGACCGCGCCCGGACCCCGCGTGAATACCTCGCCCTGGTGGCGCCCGACGACCCGCGCCAATCGGGCCTGGCCTCACTCACCAGCAGCTTTGAACGCACATGGTACGGAGGCCGGGAGGCATCCGAGAGCGATTACCGCCGCGCGGAAGCCCTGGCAGCGAGTCTCATTTCTGCGGGAGGAGCGATGGCCGGGGGAGAAGCAGTCACCGAAGGCGGCGCGCGATGAAATTCATGGCTTCCCTGGATCGCCGCGATCGCCGCCTGCTGCTCTGGTCGCTTGGGATTGCGGTCGTTCTCGCCGCCATTACCGGATTTCTTCTGCCCAACGCCAACAACGACGATAACCGCGTTCCCTCGACCTACCTGTCGGGCCAACACGGAGCCATGGCCGCATACGAGACTCTAGTCCGCTCGGGCTATCCGGTGGAACGGTGGGAGCGGCCCCTGGGCGAACTGGCCGCAGTCGCCGGGACCGACATGGTGGTCATCTTCGCCGAGCCCTTCACGCGCGAGGCGGAGGACATCAAGGCGGTGCGCCAGATCGTGGAGCGCGGCGGCCGCGTGATCTCGACCGGGTTCTGGGGCGGCTATATTCTTCCCGGCGACTCTGCCGATCCTCCCGGGGAGTTCAGCTTCGCCGCCTGCAAACTCGAACCCGAAGGCCTGGACCCAATGGCCGGCTCCGGTGAGGTCTGGATGGTCCCGGAAGCCACCTGGCAGGTGGGAAGGCCCGCCGACCGCGTGCAGTACAGCTGCGCCGGACAGCCAGCGGTGGTCGAGTACGACGGGGGAAAAGGCCACGTGGTCTGGTGGGCCAGCGCAACCCCGCTCGAAAACGGGTCGCTGGCGCGCGCAGCCAACCTGGATTTCTTTCTGAATTCCCTGGGCCCGCGCGCGGGGCGCCACTTTTACTGGGATGAATCCCTGCACGGAGAAATTCGCTCGGAATGGAGCTTTGTCAGCGGGCCCGCGTTGTGGCTGCTGCGCCTGGGGCTTCCGGTGCTCGCATTGCTGGTGCTGCTGAGCTTCAGCCGGCGGAGCGGGCCGGTGCGTGAGTTGCAGCCGACGGCGCGGGCGACGCCGATTGAGTTTATCGATGCCCTGGGATCCCTTTATCGCAACGCGGGCGCCGCTTCAACCGCCGTTTCGATCGCGTGGGAGCGTTTTCGCCGCCACGCCCTGCAGTCCGCCGTGGCCGGCCGGCTGCGCGGCCAGCCGATGAATGCGGCCGAACTGGCTGCGGTGCTGCGCCGGCGCTTTCCCGGTGCCGATCCGGAGTTGGAACGCGACCTGATGGCTTGCGAGGCAGCCGCTGGTGACGAAGCCTTGAGCGAGCGTGAAGCGCTCCGCCTTGTCCAGCTGCTCGACCGCCACGCGGACTCGCTCGATGCCGCGGCCAGGCCCACCGGACGCGGAACCGCCGGATCCGGAATAGCCGGACCCGGGGCCCGCGCGGGTTCGCATTCCGGCGCCCGGTCCGGAGAGAATAAAACCAAAGAAAGGGCTTCATGAGCCAGGAATCGATGGAAAGCGCGGGTCCCGAACCCGGCCAGGCCACCGGCTTCGTGCAAGAGACCGGGTCGGCGGGAACACTGCGCGCGACCAGCCAGTTAATCGCCCACGCCCGCACCGAGCTGGGCCGCGTGATCTCCGGCCAGGGCGGCGTTATCGAAGAAGTACTGATGGCCTTGCTTTGCCAGGGGCACGCCCTGATGGAAGGGGTCCCCGGCATCGCCAAAACGCTGATCGTCAAGGCGCTGGGACGGCTCCTGGGGCTGAATTTCCAGCGTGTGCAGGCGACTCCGGACCTCATGCCGGCCGATATCCTGGGCACCTCGATCCTGCGCCCGGGTACCGACACGTTCAGTTTCCACGGCGGGCCGGTGTTTACCGACCTGTTGCTGATCGACGAAATCAATCGCATGCCGCCGCGCACCCAGGCCGCCCTGCTCGAATGCATGGAAGAGCGCCAGGTGACCAGCGACGGCATACGCCGCCCGCTGCCGGCCTGGTTTACGGTGTTTGCCACCCAAAACCCAGTGGACTTCGAAGGCACGTACCCGCTGCCGGAAGCGCAGCTCGACCGGTTTCTGCTGAAGATCCGGGTGGCCTATCCCTCCGAATCCGAAGAGCGGCAGATCCTTGAGCGTCATCATGCCGGCTCCGGCGCGGGCCTGCTGGAAGACGCGTCGATCGATCCCATACCGGCAGGCCTTCTGGCCGCGGCCCGCGCCGAGGTGCACAGGATTCGGATCGAGCCCGAGCTCTACAACTATTTGCTGACCATCGCCCGGCGTACTCGGGATTGGCCGGCGCTGCTGCTGGGCGCGAGCCCTCGGGCGGCGGTCAACATCTTGCTGGTGTCCCAGGCTGCGGCGGCTTTCGATGGCCGCGACTACCTCGTTCCCGACGATGTGAAACGGGCAGTGCTGCCGGTGCTGCGCCATCGGGTGATGCTCAAGCCGGAGGCGGAGCTGGAGGGGTATGACGCCGATCGCGCCCTGGCCGACGTCATTGCGGCTGTGCCGGTCCCGAGGCAATGATCGCTTCCTCCCTTCATCCCGGCCCGGTAAGCGCCCGATGCGAGCCGCGCCGGCGCTGGAGTTTCGGGCTGACGGCCCGGGCGATCGGGCTGCTGACCGCCGGTTTTCTGCTGGTGTTGCCGGGATTCTGGGATAGCCGGCTCGGCTACACGATGCTGATCTGGGATGCGCTGATCCTGCTGGCCGCATTTCTCGATGGATGGCGACTGCCCGAACCCGGCCGGCTGACGGCCGCCCGGAGCTGGTCGAATGCGCCGGCGCTGGACAGCGAAACCGAAATCGAGCTCACGCTGGAAAACCAGGGCCGCATGATCGTCAACTGCTGGATGGTGGACGATCTGCCGCCGGCCCTGGTGGCTGACCCCGCCGAGCACCGGCTGATGGTTTTTCCGCGGACCCCGGCCCGGCTTCGGTATCGCGTGGAGGCCCAAGAACGCGGCGACTGCGAAGCGGGCTGGCTCTATGTGCGCTACCGGTCGGGGCTGGGACTGGCGGAGCGGTGGGCCAGGGCGCCGCTGGTTCAAACCGTGCGTGTCTATCCGGCGTTGCGAATCACAGAGGAACAGCAGATATTTCTGGCGCGCAGCCGGCAGATAGACCTGCAGCTCCGGCAGGCCCGCCAGCGAGGCCTGGGCCGCGACTTCGAAAGCTTGCGCGAATACCGCGAGGGCGACGACCTGCGCGACATATGCTGGACCGCCACCGCCCGGCGTGGCAGCCTGATCACGCGCCAGTATCAGACCGAACGCAGCCAGCCGGTGTGGATTGTGCTCGACTGCGGCCGGCTGATGCGGTCGCGCGTGGCGGCGTTGGCGGGACAATCGCCGGGATCCGCGGGAAAGCGGGGTGAAGGCACCGGACCGGCTGCTGGATTGCCGATCCACTCCAAACTCGATCATGCCTGTTCTACCGCGGTGGCGCTGGCCCAGCTGGCGCTCTACTCCGGTGACAAAGTAGGCCTGCTGGCCTACGGCCAGGGCATCCAGCAGCGCCTGTTGCCTGGACGCGGGTCGGACCATCTGCGCCAGCTGATCGAATTGCTCGCCCTGGTGCGGTCCGAGGCCAGCGAAGCGGATCACCTGCGCGCCACTGCCGTCCTCAACCGCCTGCAGCCGCGGCGGTCGCTCATCCTGTGGGTCACCGACCTGGCCGAAACCGCCGGCCGTCCGGAGGTCGTGGACGGCGCGGTGCAACTGCTGCGCCGCCATCTTCTCCTGTTTGTGGCTATGGCCCAACCCGAAGTGCGGCTCATCGCCCGAACCCGGCCCAGGAATGTGGAGCAGATGTTTCGCTCCGCGGCCGCGCAGGAGATGGCGGCCCGGCGCGAATTGCTGCTGGCGCGCCTGCACGACCAGGGAGCCCTCACCCTCGACCTCAACCCGGAGGCGCTGACCTCGTCGGTCCTCAATCAGTACCTGGCGGTGAAGGAGCGAGCCCGGGTGTAACCGGATTCAGCGGATCGAGACAGCGGCGGGAGCTTCGTTCTCCACAGGCCGCAGGCGTTTGGCCAGCGCCCATTTCAGCTCGTCGATTCCCTGCCCGGTGACTGCTGAAATTGCGTGGAACTCCAGCTTGCGCCGCCGGGCGTGCGCGGAGAGTTTTTTGAGCTTTTCAGGATTGGCGACGTCGATCTTGGTGGCGACGACGATCATCGGCTTCTCCGCAAGTCCGTTGCCGACGCCGGCCAGTTCGCGGTTGATGACCTTGAAATCTTCCACTGGATCGGGCCGGCCGGACGCGTCGGAAACATCGACCAGGTGGACCAGAACCCGGGTGCGCTCGATGTGGCGGAGAAACTGAACTCCGAGCCCGGAGCCCTGGTGCGCTCCTTCGATGAGGCCCGGCACATCCGCCACCACGTACGACTGGGTGTGCGGCTCCTCGCCCACCGTGACCACGCCGAGATTTGGCTCGAGCGTGGTGAAGGGATAGTCCGCAATCTTCGGCCTGGCTGCCGAAATGCGCGAAATCAGCGTTGATTTGCCGGCATTGGGATAGCCGACCAGGCCAACGTCGGCCAGCAGTTTCAGTTCCAGGCGATAGGCGCGCTCCTCGCCGGCCCGGCCCAGTTCGTGTTCCCGGGGCGCCTGGTGCGTGCTCGTGGCGAAGTGCTGGTTGCCGCGGCCGCCGCGACCGCCCTTGGCGACGGTCAGACGCTCGTCGGGCTCCTGGAAATCGTGAATCAGCTCGCCGGTTTCCTGGTCGTAGAGGGCGGTGCCGACCGGCACCTGCAGGACAATGGAATCGCCATCTGACCCGGAGCAGTTGGAGCCCATGCCGTGCTCGCCGCGCTGCGCTTTTCGTTCCGGGTTGTAGCGGAAATGGATCAGCGTATTGTGGCGCTGCGACGACTCCATGATCACGTCGCCCCCTCGTCCACCGTCGCCGCCCGAAGGCCCCCCGCGGGGCACAAACTTCTCTCTCCGAAAGGCCATGCAGCCGTTCCCGCCGTCCCCGGCCTTGACGCGGATTTTTGCCTCATCGATAAACATGCGTAAATCACTCTTCCGTATTCGCCGGAGGCGGTTTTCACTCAAAAGATGCCGACGTCTCAGTCTATCAATTCGGGCGTTTGGCCGGCGTTGGGCTCGTGCGCCCGCTGCTCACTCGGCCGCGAGACCCGACGACGATGCCAGTAACTCCGGAGAATGGAAAAAGGTACCCGCACTTTCAGAAAATGCCGTAGAATCGCAGGTATCTTCTCCCGGGGGTCAATGGGGCGTTCGAATGTGGTCTTCCCGCGCGGGAATGCCACTGGGGCTCCGGCATCTCCGGGGACTCCCGTCTATGAGCGCGCCCGTCCGAATCGCCACAGAGCGGTCGGAAGAAGGTGGGCTTTGCGTACGCTTTGTTTTGGCTCCGAAGCGAAGTTTCCCGGAGCAGCGCAAAGACGGAGATGGGGCAGGACGTTCGCGGGCGTGTTCATGCTGGCGGCCGCAGGTGCGGTTGTCCTGACTCAATCTCTGGCACAATCCCCGGCCAGAGGCTCACTTTCCGGAAAGCTGACCGATCTTCATTCCAAGCCCCTTGAGGGGGCATCCCTCGTGCTGCGTAATGCGGCGACGGGGGCCGAGGTGCGGACAACTTCCACCAAAAACGGGTCTTACCGGTTCATCGGGCTCGAGCCAGGAGAGTACTCGCTGGAGGCGGCCAATCCGGAGCTCGGATGGGGGCAGCTTCAAGGCATTTTCATCTCGGCCGGACACGAAGCGCGGATTCAAGCCGCGGTTGAGTTGGAACGTGGGCCACTGGAATCGGTTGCGCGGCGCGGTCCGCCCCCCCCAATGGTGGCTCCTTCTCCTCCCCCCACTGATGCGGCAGCGACCCCCCTCCGCGGTTCCGGAGTTTCTCCGGCGGTAGCGAACCTGCCCAAGCCAACTTCCGACAAGCCTTCCACCGTTTCCCCGGCCTGGGATTGGCGATTGGACCCCGAACCGGCTGGGATTCTGACCCTGGCCGCAACCACTCCGGCGGAACCCACGCTCAAGATTCGGCCCCCGGACACCGCAACTGCCTTCGGTCCCGTTCATGGCTCGGAAAAGTCCCCGGTTCCGCAGCGCATGCCGGACCCCGTTTCGCTCCAAAAGGTGGAAGTCTCGTTCGTGGCCCCGGCCGTTTCGGTTGTGACAGTGATGGCTAACTCCGCCATGCTCGATCGGTCTTTGGGCCTGTCTTCCTCCCTGGCCGCGGTAACCGCGAAGCCGCCCGCACTGCGCGGCGTGGGGATGGGCTTTGCCCTGGCCGCCGTTTGCGGGACGCAGGGAACCGCACAATTACAGCAGGCGATGCCCCTGCTGAGGCTCACCGGGCCCCCATGATCGAGCCCGAGTCGATCGCGGCGCCGGCCAGCTTGTCGAGCGCGCAATTGCAGGCGCTGCCCCTCCAAGGTCGAAACTGGCAAAACTTCGTGCCGGACAGCCCGCTCCGGCATGGTGGGCAAGGAAGCGCGCAAGGCGACGATACGCCAGATTCGCCGCAGAAATCGGGACCAGCGCCGATCTCAGTCGCGGTCGATGGGGCCAGCACCCGGCTGGCGTTTGGAGGCCGGGGGGGCGGCACCATGCGCTCTTCTTCCCTGATGGGGCCGGGAAGGAATGAGTCCGCCATCGGCGAAGTGCGGACGCTCGAAACAGGCGGCGAGAGTGCGGGCCGCCACAGCGCCGGCCTCGAAACCCGCGGGGGCTCAAATGGCCTGCACGGCCAGGGATTCCTGTATGATCGCCAGAACTTCCTTGGAGCCCAAAACCCCTTTACCCAGTGGGTGAGGGAGAAAACACCGGCCACGGCCACTTCTGTCCCGGTCTTCTCCCCTATGCCCTACACCGCGCCGGACCGCGAATACCAGTGGGGTCTGGGTATCGGCAGCCGGATTCCGCACAGCCGGCTCTTCTGGTTTGCCGCACTCGACGGAACCCACCGCGACTATCCGGGCGTGGCCATGGTCAAGCACCCCGACAACTTCTTCGCGCAACCCTCGAATGACGAGATGCAGGTGCTGAGCGCGCGGCTCGGGCTGCCGGCCGCCAATCCGGTGGGCGAAGGCGTCAGAGCCTATTCCGGGATGCTCGAAACACTGAGCGGATTGCTCGGTCCCGCGCCGCGGACAGCGAATCAGTGGGTGGGATTCAGCCGTCTCGACTGGCAGGCGGCCGAGCGGCATCGCTTTACCCTCGAAGGTACCGGCGCGCTCTGGAACTCTCCCGGCGGAGGCCTGACGCGAATCTCGGAACCCTACGGCAGCCACAGCTTCGGAACCAGCCAGGCCAGCGAGTTCTGGTTGCTGGGTCGATGGGAGGCGTTTCTCACCCCCAACCTGCTGGCGGTGACGCAAGGTTCGGCGGGCCGCCACATCCTCAGCGAAGCGCCCGACACCCCATCTCCGTTCGAGCAGTCGCTCAATGTAAACGCGTGGGGGCAGTTGCCGCAGATGGTCGTTGATTCGCGTTACGGCTTCACCATCGGCAATCCAAGCCGATTCGGGACCGGCAGCTATCCGGATGAACACCTCTACCAGTTGCAGGAGAGCGCGAATTGGATTCGCGGCGGCGTAATGATCAAGGCCGGGATCGATTGGCGACACAACGCCGATGCGACCGGAATGGTGCGCAATCACACCGGAACCTACCACTACTCCACCGTGGAGAACTTCGCCTCCGATGCGCTGGCCTTCGCGAAGTACGGGTTGGCCGGCGCGCTGGACCCCTTCAATCCGCACAACTGCGACCAGCGGGGAAAGGCCTGGCGCGATACAACCGGACAACTCCATGGGCTGGGCTACCTTCCCTGCTATTCCTACTATTCGCAGACCATGGGCCCGACGGACTGGCACTTGAGCACCAACGACGTCGCCGGGTTTGCGACCGGGCAGTGGGAGCCCGCCAAACGCCTGGTGCTGTCGGCCGCGCTGCGCTGGCAAAGACAGTTTCTGCCGCCGCCCATCGCCCTGGTCAACAATCCCGATCTGCCGCTGACCCAGAAGCTGCCAGATACCGGCAATGCATGGGCTCCGCGCGTCAGCCTCGCCTGGGGGACTGGCGAGAGCCGTTGGCCGATCATCCGGGCGGGGTACGGCATGTATTTCGGGCGCACTCAGAACTCGGTTCTCGAGACCGCCCTGACCCAGACCGGTTCGCTCAAGGGCGATCTGAACTTCTTCATGTGGCCGACCGATAACCTCCAGGGAGGCGGCGCCCCGCCATTCCCGTACGTATGGGCCGGCGAACCGGCGACCGTGGTGAAGCCGGGCGCCGTCGAATTTGCGCCGAATTTCCGGAACGCCGAAATTCACCAGGGCGAAGCCACGGTGGAAGAGAGTCTTCTCGGCCGGCTGCAGTTGGCCGCCAGCGCGATTGTGAGCCTGGGCCGGCGCCTGCCGGTCACGATCGACACCAATTTCGACCCCGCGGCGAATCCCGGCACCATCACGTACGGGGTGGTCGACGCTACCGGGGAAGGACCGCTCAAGACAAAACCGATCACAGTGCCTTTCTTCGCTGCCTGGCCCGGGTCTGGTTCGCCTGTGGGCTCGGCCGGCCGGTTGAATGCGAACTATCAACAGATTACGGAGTTAATGAGCCGCGCCAACTCGACGTATGAAGCCGCCACTCTGCGCGTGTCGCGCTATGGCCGGCGCGGCCTGACCCTCCATGTGCGTTACACCTACGGCCACGCCATGGATTGGAATCCCAACGAATCCACGCAGGTGTCGGGGAGCAGCGTGCTCGACCCCACCGACTTCCAGAACGAATACGGAACCAGCGATCTCGACATCCGCAACTCGATCTCAGGCATGGTGATCCTGGAGCCTCACTGGAGACTGAGCCGCATCGAAGGGCGACTGACCAATGATTGGATGCTTTCGGCAATCGGGCAATTCCGCAGCGGCCTGCCGTACACGATGCGGACCGCGGGTTCGATTCCCGAGGAATTCGAGACATCGGGCGCGATGATCGTGGGACTCGGGACGGGGATGAACGGATCGGGCGGCGACAATCGCGTCTATGGGATCGGACGTAACACTTATCGTTATCCCTCGACCTGGAAGGCCGACGTGCGCCTGGGGAAGAAATTCAACCTGGGTCACATGCGGGAGCTGGATTTGATGGCGGAGAGCTTCAACCTCTTCAATCATCAGAATGTGGCGCAGATAGAAACTATCGGCTACTACATTTCGCCTGGAACCACACCGGGATCGCTGCCCACACTCAACTTCATGAGCGGACTCAAAAAAGGGCAGACGGAGTTTGGAATGCCCCTGAACATCAACGCGACCGACGTCTTCCGGCCGCGCCAGTTCGACTTCGGGCTGAGAATGCGTTTTTAAGGCTCAGCGGTCGGAGGCGCAAGAGGCTTCAGCCGAAGCCGCCTTTCCATCCAGCCGGAAGCAGGTCGCGCCCTGGATGTCGGTGCTGTAGGCGCGCACCCGGGCCTCCTGCAATTCGGCCAGCACCTCCGGACGGGGATGCCCGTAGCGATTGTGGAGGCCGCAGGAGATGACCGCCCATTGGGGTGCCACGCGGGCCAGGAACTCCGGCCGCGTCGAACTCACGCTGCCGTGATGGCCGACCTTGAGCAGCGTACTGGAGAGTCCGGGCTCGGCCAGCATGGCTTCTTCGACCGGCGCTTCGGCGTCTCCCTCGAGCAGGACGGAGGTTTCGCCATACGCCACGCGCAGCACCAGCGAATCGTTGTTGGTGGGCGCAGAGCCCGGCTGATAGTTGGGCAAGGGGGCCAGCACAGCGACGTCCGAGTTCCCAAGGTGGAGTGCGTCGCCGGCGCGCAGGGAACGGATCCGAACATCGAGGTCGGCAGCCTCCCGCAACAGGGTGTCGTACGATTCCGTGTGCGGATTGTTGCCCACCCACAATTCTGCCGGATGGAAATTGCGTAGCACAGCGGGCAAGCCACCCATGTGGTCG
>DASXGD010000026.1:0-4101 GCA_036489245.1 Occallatibacter sp.
CTGCGCCGGGTAACCAAACTGCCGCTTGACTGCCACCTCATGATCGAGAATGCCGACGAATTCATCCCTGCCCTGGCCGATGCCGGGGCCGACTGGGTGATCGTTCATTACGAAGCCTGCCCGCATTTGCACCGCACCCTCCAACTGATTGCCCATCACGGAATGCGGCCCGCGGTGGTATTGAATCCCGCCACGCGCATCGACGTGATCCAGGACATTTTGTTCATGGTCCACCACGTGCTGATCATGAGCGTGAATCCGGGCTTCGGGGGGCAGGAATTCATTCCGTTTTCGGTGGACAAGATCCGCCGCCTGGCCGATCTTCGCCGGGATCTGGGGTTGGCATTTAGAATCGAGGTGGACGGCGGGGTGGCTCACGATACGGTCGCGCAGGTCGTCCAAGCCGGTGCGGACCTGCTGGTAGCCGGCAATGCAGTCTTTGGTGCGGGACACCCGGAACAGGATGCGCGTGCTTTGCTGGCCCTGGCACGCGAGGCGGCCGGAGAAACAGCCAAACAGGAGTTCCAGCAGCAAGGCCGATGAGTCGCTCGACGCACCATGCGGCGGAACGACGAAGGCAGGATTCACCAGCGAAGAGATTCGGACGAGCGGAGGGCGGTGTCGACCAGCTCGCCGTTCAAAAACGAGGTGGTAATGAACAGGTTGTCCTTAAAAATCCCCGCGGCTATTTTGACGGTTCTGTTGCTGGCCGGCGTTTCCGCCCTGGCCAAGGAAAAGCCTCCCAAGAAGAAGAAGGACCAGGACCTCAGCGCCAACCCGCTCGCCGGCGTGAATTCCAAGCAGCCCGACAAGGAACTGTTCGACAAAGCCATGACGGCCATGAAGAAGGGCCGTTATGACGTAGCGAGGCTCACCCTTCAGACCATGTTGAACACCTATCCGGATTCCGAATACCGGATGCGGGCCAAACTGGCGGTGGGCGACACCTGGTTCAAGGAAGGCGGAACCGCCGCCCTGACCCAGGCCGAAGCCGAATATAAGGACTTCATCACCTTCTTCCCCAACGCGCCGGAAGCGGCCGAGGCGCAGATGAAGGTGGCCGACATTTATTACCAGCAGATGGAAAAGCCCGACCGCGATTTCAACAACGCCGTACGCGCCGAGCAGGAATACCGGAACATGATCAACCAGTTCCCGGATTCAACCCTGATCCCGCGCGCCAAGCAGAAGCTGCGCGACGTCCAGGAGGTATTGGCAGAGCGCGAAACGCAGATCGGGCTCTACTACCAGAGCCGGGAAAACTATTCCGCCGCCATTGCCCGCCTCCAGACCGTGGTCGACACGTACCCGCTCTACTCGAAGAGTGATCTGGCGCTGCTGAGCATCGGCGATTCCTATGCAGGCGAGGCGCACGCCGTTCAGATCTCGCAGGGACTCCCGGGCGCGATCAAGGAACGCTTGCGTGCCATGTACTCGGACAAGGCCGCCGCAGCTTATACCCGTGTGATCACGCGCTATCCTGCGGCTCCCCGGGTCGAGGACGCCCGCGACCGCCTGGTGGCCATGAACCGCCCGGTTCCGGAGCCCACCGCAGCGGCCATGGCGGAGAGCGAGGCTGAAGAGCAGAGCCGCCAGAAGATCCAGTTCACCGACCGCACTCTTGGGCTGGTGAAGCATGGACCGACGGTGGTGGAAGCGGTGCACGTGGGCGAGCCCACGATCGACGATCCCAAGCGCACCCTGGCTCCGTCCGTCACCAAGGAAAATATCGCCATGTACAACGCGGCGATTAACGAAGGCAAGCCCGCCACCGACGCCGCACCCGTCACCTCCACGGGAACCAACGAGCCTCCGCGCAGCGATCAGCCCTCGCAGGCCCCGCAGATGGTAGCGCCCTCGGCGGGCACCACCGGGCTCGGCGTCTCGGTCGTGGGTGCTCCGAATGCTGCCACCGGTGACGCTAACGCGGTGGTGAAGTCGGTCGGCCCCAGCAACGAAGCCGCTCCCGCCGCTGAAGCCCCGGCTGCCGCTCCCGAGCAGATCAATGACATCAAGCCTGGAACGGCGCCGGCGACGACCACCACCGCGACCGCCGACTCCAAAAAGAAGAAGGCCCCCAAGGCCGACCTGAGCGACGAGTCGTCGAGCAAGAAGAAAAAGAAGAAGGGGCTTGGAAAACTGAATCCCTTCTAAGCCAATCGTTCGTTCCAATCCAAAGGCCGCACCTCGATCGGGTGCGGCCTTTTTCATCTGCAGCCAGGCGCCGATGCGCGGCAACATTGTGCTTGACATCGATTGAACCGGCACGATAGGTTGCACGTGCCGAACCCACCGGTTTTCGATATTCGGTTCCCGCCGGAGACCGATGGGGAAATCTGCGAAGTATCCGGGCACTAGGGGTCCTTCGCGGTTTCTGTTGACAGCCCTGACATTCGACCGGGATGAGCTTCCGGGTAACGGTGCGGGGTCGTTCAATCGGCCACTTCCTCGCGGTACGGGCCCATCGATCCAACTCCGGTTCAATCTCCGGCGGTGCCTTGCCGGAGATTCACGCAGAACCCCGATGTTTCGCTATCTCGTGAGATGGAGGTCGATTTCCATGATTGCTCTCGTGTTAAGCGGCGGCGGCGCCAAGGGCGACTTCGAGGTTGGAGTCGTGCGGTTCCTCAATGATCAAGGCATTGTCCCCAACATCGTTTGCTCCACCTCGGTCGGTTCCACCAACGCGCTGAAAGTCTGCGAAGGCCCTTCCGGCATCCCTGGATTGGAAGCCGCGTGGCTGAGCCTTTTGGGCAACGGGGACATGTACAGCCGGGAAGAGTGGACCAAGGCTTCGGATATCGAACCCACACTTCTGAGCGTGGCCAGGGTACTGGTGTCGCCTCCGCCCACCTCTCCATCCCTTGCAAGTATTGCCTCACTGCCGAAATTGGAAACGGCCGTTGAGATCGCCACGGACAACGTGGTCAGCGGCGAAACGGACCTTGGCATTGACCAGGCCACGCAGATACGCATTTCAGGGTTCGTGCCGATTATGGGACAAGTCGTGGGCATACTCCTGGGCGCAACCGCGGCAACGCTCGATAAGGTACAGAACCTGACCAAGACGGAAATTTCGATCTTCAATTTGAATCCCCTGGAGGCGCGCGCTCGAGCCCAGATCAATCAGCCTGCGATCGCCGCCTGGGCCGCCAACGGTAATCGCCTGCGCATGGCGACCGTGGGCCTGGCTTCAGGCAGCCTCCGCTACGTTACCGAGAGCGGCGACATTGTAGAACGGGACGGATTCACGATCGCATACGACACCGAAGCCGCCGGCATTCCCCTGCGGACAACGCTTTTGACCGGCATGCTCGCCTCCGCCAGCATCCCCGTGATCTTTGGCGCGGTGCCGATCTCCGACGACATGTACGTCGACGGCGGGATTCGCATGGTCCTGCCCACGGAAGCGGCCGTCCAGCTTGGCGCTACTAAAATCTTCGGCGTCCAGGCCGCGGTCCGGGACCCGGGCCGCCGGCCCGAGCTTAAGAACGCCAAGATCCTCGACATCGCCTCGCGGTCCCTTATGGACCTCATGCCCAGCGAAATTGCATACGCGGGCAGCAATCGAGTCGGCACGTGGGGCAATGGCGTCGAGACGGTCTTCATCCAGCCGCGCGTGGATACCCACGACTCCTACACCATTTATCCGGCTTTGATTCGAAACCGCATGGTGTACGGGTACATGTGCGCCGCCGACGTGGTCAGTCCCTCCGCTTCGGATCCCGGCACCTGTGAATTCGCCGCCGACGAGATTGCCATCATTCGCACCGTGGTGGCGCGCCTGGAAGCGTGGCTGGAAGGACGGCCCATTCCACCCACGATGATCTGGGCAGGGCGCGCGAGCGGGCCCGACCGTGCGGGCGTCATTGCCGACATCATTACGCTCAAGACCTTGATTCGCGATCGCATCTCGGTGCGCATGTTGAAGGGTGGAGTGATGCCGCCCCAGGACCGGACCTGGACCGACCATCGCGAGTGGTGGGAAAACTGGGAGCAACATCCGTTGCAGCAGGACGTCGCGCCGCCCAATAAGCATGTCTGCGCCCTCTCGTGCACGCCCAATCGCCTGGACGTCTTTGTCGTGTCGCAGCAAACCAG
>DASXGD010000117.1:0-2501 GCA_036489245.1 Occallatibacter sp.
GGCATTCTTGCCGGATCGCTGTTTACGTTGATATTGCACTTCGCGGTGTCGTTTCTTCACGCCGCGCTCTCGACCACGTGGGTCGCGATCGCCTTTGGTGTTTCATGCATTATCGGCCTGGTCTTCGGGATTTATCCGGCGTGGAAAGCGGCATCGCTGGATCCGATCGAGGCTCTGCGCTACGAATGAAACGGGAAGGGGGATTGGCTTGTGAAGGTTCTACTGGCGATCGTCGCCGCCGTCATTGTCGCCGCTTCCCTCTTCGCTGACTACAAGTGGCGCCGTTGGATGGCGGCCCGGCGAGCAGCCCACAGCGACTACAACTCCGGTAACCATCCGACTCGCTCCGGCGGTCAATAAACGCCGCAACGTTTTTCCGCTGTTGCCGTTACAATCAGCAACAGGGAGCCGTCCAATCGACATGTTTCGTTTCGTCGCCCGCAGTTTTCGTTCGTCTGCCGTCCGCAACCCCTTTCGCGTCCCGATGCTGATTCTGGCCGCGGCCGCGCTCGTGCTGGTACCCTCCACCCGCGCCCAGTTGAACGTGCCGCCGGCCGCAACCCAGGTCCATGATCCCTCCGTGCTCAAGCCTCCCGCGGGAGCCCGCGTGGCGATCGTGGAGTGGGAAGACATGGAGTGCCCGGACTGCGCCCGCGCCAATCCCCTGCTCCGGGAAGCTGCCGCTAAATACAACATTCCATGGGTCCGGCACGATTTTCCGCTGCCTTTCCACGCCTGGAGCATGCAGGCCGCGATCAATGCCCGCTGGTTCGATACCAAGAGCAAGAAGCTGGGCGACGACTACCGCGACTCCGTTTTCGCCAACCAGAACTCCATCACCAGCCTCGAAATCCTGGCCCAGTTTACGCAGAAGTACGCGCAGGACCACGGCTTAGCGTTTCCCTTCGCGCCTGATCCGCAGGGAAAACTGGTGGAACAAGTGAAGGCGGACTATGCTCTCGGCCAGCGGGTGGGCATTGAGCACACCCCGACCATCTGGGTGGTGACGTCGAATTCCAAGGGCGCGCCGTTTGTCGAAGTGGTGGACCGCAGCAAGCTCTACCAGCTCATCGACCAGGCCCTGGCCGACACCAAGGCCTCGGCCACTCCGCCGCCGGCCCCCAAGCACACCGCCAGCAAGTAGCCTCGAGGTCCAGAACGGCAGACGGCGCATCCTTCAGGGATGCGCCGTTATCGTTTGGGCCAAGGAGCTAACCGCCGTATTTTCAGTCTGCTCCGTGGATCTGGACCAGTTCCCCCTGGCTGCCGGGCGAAATGGTTTTGGTCTGGGGGGCGCGCCAGTGGTCGATGTGGCTGATGCGGTGGACGCAGCCGATGGTGCAGTTGGGGGCGCAGCTCTTGGCGGTCAGAAACTCCCGTTTCACATCGGCCGTGGTGTATTCGGCAATCGGGACGCCGGGGTAGCCGCGCTGCTGGGAGCAGTAGTGGACCAGGCCGTCTTCGCAGATGTAAAGGTAGCGCGAGCCGGCGCGGCAGCGCCAGTCGTTCGGCCGGCCCTGGGCGATGGCTTCCTGAAACTTGTCGAACTGGGCGTAGTTGGTCTTCTTCCGGTTGGTCATCTCGAAGTAGACCCGGGCGTCAGCCTCCTTGAGCGGCTTCAGTTGCCCATCCCCATCGTGGATGATCCCGATAGTCGACTCAAAGCCCAGTTCGAGCGCCCGCTTGCCGATCACCAGGGCGTCGTTGGGATCCTTGAATCCCCCGCCCACCACGGAATTGATGTTCACGTGAAACTCGGCATGCTGGGCCAGCATTTGCAGCTTCTTGTCCAGAACCTTGAGAGACTTCTTCGACACCTCATCCGGTTCCAGGTTGTCGATGGAGATCTGGAGGTGGTCCAGTCCGGCACGGTTAAGTCGTTCAATCCGTTCGATATTGAGCAGGTAGCCGTTGGTGATCATGCCGGCGATCGCGCCCGTCTGCCGCATCCGGCGGATGATGTCGTCCAGTTGGGGATGGGTCAGCGGCTCGCCGCCGGAAATGCCGATCATGGCCGTTCCCAGGCGGCCCAGGTGGTCGATGCGGCGGTACATCTCTTCGAGCGGGACCGGCTCGGAAACCTTGTCATACTCGTTGCAATAGGAGCAGCTCAGATTGCAGAAGCGCGCCGGGACGATCTGGGCCAGCACCGGGTGGCCGGTAGAGGCCAGGGCGCGCGCCACCATCGCGTACTCGCGTGTTTTGCGCCGGGCAGCAATCAGCCGCCCCCGCACGGTCGATCTCCGGGGAATTGCCATCTTTAACTATTAAACACTATGGGTATTGACGATCCAAAGAGGTTCCAAAGCAGGTCCAGATGCGGGAAGGCGGAGCGCTTCTCCCAGGTCTCAGAAGCGAGACCGGGGCACCCAGCACCCAGCGAGCGGAGTGGAAGGGTCGCGCCGTTGAGAACCGGAAGTTGTGAGTCCGTGCTGAACCCGAAGTTGATTGCCGGCGTATCGCGCCTGGACCAGAGGATGTCTGCGGGACCCCGGCTGCGG
>DASXGD010000172.1:0-13367 GCA_036489245.1 Occallatibacter sp.
CAGCGCATCCAGGACCATCGAAATCCGTAAACGCCGTCCGGTTTGCGCATACTCGGCAGGCGAATCCAGCCTGGAGAGGAAGTCGGCGGACCACAGCATGTTCAGCAACTGCTGGTGGTCCTCCGCGCGGTTGCTGCGCGCAAGCGCGAGCGCCGAGGCAAGCAGTTCCCTGGGATCCGGGGACCTTGCGGTCGAACCCACGTCATTCTGCATTGGCCAGCCTCCATTGCTCCCGCCGCCTTGCGATGCCGCGCCGCCAGCCAGCACCGCCGCCAGACACCATGTCCCCCACGCCGCTCTCATGGTGGAACCAGGGGGCTCTGGCGGACGGCACGCGCCTGCAGAATGTCCAGATCCTGCGCCAGAGCCGGACCGTTGTTGAAGTGCATGAGATTTTCATTGGGGGGATAGTTGATCCCGTCATTGAATGGCGATCCCGCCCCGTCCACCCGGTGCGCCAGCCCCAGAATGTGACAAAACTCGTGCGCCATCGTGTTGGCGTATTTCTGTTGTCCGGCGAGTGTGGATGGATCGCCGTTACTGTCGGACACATACATGGAGAAGAGCCCGTTCCAGCGGTTGGGATGGCCTGGCGGAGCCGGCCGGACCCGCGCCGCCAGCAGGGTCATCGTACTGGTCCCCGCAGCCCCGTCCGGCTGTATGCCGGATGGCGGCAGCCAGGACGAACTCGGCGTTCCGGAGTCTGTGATGGTCGCTCCCGCATTGCTGGCCGGATAATCCTCCGCAGCTCCCAGGTTTCCCGCCGACTCCGAATGGATGTATGCGAAATTCATGACGTTGGGGCGAAAGTTGATGCGCGCGGCAAACGTGAATCCAGTGCTCGGGATTCGCCGCGTCTGTCCGCGCGTGACTCTGGCGCGAAAGATTCCCGGAGTTGCACTCACGACGGCCCCGTCGGTGGTGGAGACGTTGGTGTCCAGCACCAGTTCGATAGCCACTTGCCGGAGCATCCGGTTGGTGATCGCCAGGTGGTCTGCAACGTTGGCGGGAGTGCTTCGCGGAGTGCTGTCGGCCGTGGGACCGTTCAGGATTGTGAACCGGCAGGATATCTTCTTCACCGCAAGCACCAGCGCCCGGTACTTCGCGATCAGCGCGCCGCGAAAGCGCACCTCCAGCAACACCTCGCCCGCCACAGTGCCGTAGACCATCACCTTGGTTCCCTGCGCCGGCCCGACGAAGGAAACCGCAGCGCCGCCCGCAATCGAATTGACGGTCCAGACGAGGCGCGCATCGTTGTCCGCGAACGCCAGCGTGCCAGGCCGGTAGTAACTGAACTCGATCCGCGCCGCCGTCAGAGCCGTTGCCTCGACCGCGGTCAATATCGGAATCACCGAGGGGTTGGGAATCACATTGATCGGATCCGCAGGGCTGATGGGCGGCGTGGCCGCCGTGTTCTGGACCGCCGCTGGCGTGCCGGGCGGGAACACGGGGCGCCGCGGCGGCACGTCGGCCGCGGGCGGCGTGGGCCGCACCTCGTGAATCTCCATCCGGGCCTGGAATGTCGTTCCGGAGACGGTCGTACAGTTGATGCTGCCCGGATTCTCCCGGCAGGCAAAAACCGCGTCGGCCGGATGCATCCCGTAGGCGCCGTCTACGAGCAGTTCGACGTCCCAATCGAGCACGAAGTACTCGGTCCGATGCCGGTAATTGGACTGGGTGAACGGCCTCCGTAATGTATAGGTCACGGAGCCCAGGTCGTCGTCGAAAACTAAATCCCGGTCTTTGCCGTGAAACTTCACGACGATCTGATTCTTACCCGCGACGTCTACTACAGCCGACCAGTCGGGGCTGGGTAAGTCGAACCATTTCCCTTCAACGGCGTCGAAAGTGGAGCCTGGATTTCCCGCCGCATGCCCGTCGACGGTGGCCTGAAAATAGAATTCGCCGGAGCCGAACCAATCGGCGTCGTTGATCGTATAAATCCGCTTGAACGTAACTTTGATCTTCTCTTGAGCGGCCATAGGTCACTTAGCTGCCGTGCGCGTTCCGTAGCTTGTTCCGGGTAGCATCATTGATCTCTCCTGTAACCTCCAGACCCGCGCGCTCCTGATAAACGCGAAGCGCTGCCGCAAACGCGTCGGTCAGCTCGTCTGTATCGTCTCCGCAGTTCAGGCCGAGGTTGCTCAAGCGGTGCTTGATTCCCGACACCGTCTTCAGCGGATCGAGGCCACCCAATCGCAGTGGGATCACCGTCTCGTTCAGCGTGCCCGGTTCGAGGGTCAGGCGCGCCTCCTTCACGTTAGGCCGGATCTGGCACTTCAAATATCCGTCGTTATCGGTGTTTCCCTCGATCACCTGTCCGTCGATAGAAAGAACATAAGGAACGTTCGCCCGCGGCACATCCTTTTCGAGCCCTTCGACGATGGGATCCTCTCCGGTGAAATGCCGCGGGGCTTCCCCCGCCGCTGCCGGCGGCACCGAATCCGGGGGCTGCTGAAGCTCATCGCGTACAAATCGGAGAGTAAGGTTTGCGGGTGTGCCTTTTCTTACAAACTTATGACGGGCGTCCGTGGAGCAGTCCAGGACCTTCTGCGTGAGATCCGGAATATAAAGAAGATCGCCAGGCTTGAGCACATTCGGATCAGTCCGGTTGGTTTTCAACGAGGAGTTGTTGGGGTGGTTCCATACCGTTTCAAAGAGCAAACCGCGGTCATACGCAAGGCTGCTCACGCAGTCGCCTTCCCGTACCTCGTACGTTTCGGACATAATAACTGAGCCATTGTACGCTGCCGTCGCGCCGCGCCGTCAATGAGGGTACGGCCCAGGTGCGTCTCCTCCGACGCGGAGCCTGCTGGCACCACTTTGAGAAGCAAATGGCCTGTAAGGGTTATCCCCTTCACTCGTCCCGCATCAGGATCGTTGGGTTGACGGCCAGCGCTTTTTGGGCCGGGATCCACGCTGCCAGCAGGCCCAGCGTCACCATCGTCAGGACGACCCCGCCCAAGACCAGCGGATCGTTGGGGGCCGCCTGGTACACGATGAACGAAAGCACCTTGGAAGCCAGGATGCCGAGCGCCAATCCCGCCAACGAGCCCACCGACAGCAATACGAATGCCCGCCCTAGCGCCGTCCGCAGCACTTGCTTGCGCCGCGCCCCCAGCGCCATGCGAATCCCCAGCTCGCGCAGGCGTTTGCTGACGGTATAGGAGGCCATGCCGAAGATCCCCGTCACGGCCAGCATTGCGCCCAGCAGGCCCAGCACCCCCAAAGCGACCGTGGCCACGCGGGCCGCAAACAGGGCCGAGCTCATTTCGCGGTTCCACGTTTTTACGGCGAAAGGGAGCCCGGGGTCCAGAGCATGGATATTCTGCTGGAGGGCTTTCGAAATCTCTTCAGGATCGCGACTTGACCGCACCAGCAGCCACGTGCCGCTCGACTGCTGTTGGAGAAACGAAAAGAACATGGCGGGCTGCTGATCCTCGGTCAGGGTCCGGTATTTCCCGTCTTCGAGCACGCCCACCACTTCGACCCGCCTGCCGTTCCAGTACTTGAAATACCCGTCGACGGCTTTGTCGATGGATCCGAAGACTTTGACCGCAAACTGGCGATTGACCAGCGCCACCCGTGGGGCATTGCTGTCGTCGTTCAGGGTCAGCGTTCTTCCCGCCAGCAGCCGGGTGCCCGCGGCTTCAGGGTATCCCGGCGAAATGTGGTAGGTCATGGCGTCGGCCGCGACATTGGTAGGCCGGAAATCGGTGGTGGCGTCGCTGTAAACGAACGAATCGCCACTGCCGAGGCCGAGGGGCAGGTGATCGGCGTAGCCCACAGCCGTCACGCCGGGAATCGCCGCGCTGGCCTCGAGCATGCGCCGCTGCATCTGCGGCATCCGCTCGTCGGTGTAGCCCGCCATGTGCAGTTCGCTGCCCACGATCATCACGTTCTGCGGCACAAAACCGAAGTTGCTGTGCAGCGAGCGCTGCAACCCCCGCACCGCGACCAGCGACGATGTCACCAGCACGGCGCAAATCGCAATCTGCACGGCAAGCAGGACATCCCGCAGCGTGAAGCGTCGCAACCCGCCGACACCGGCGGCACCGGTGCGAATCACCTGCCAAGGATCGGATCGCATTACCTGGCGCACCGGCACCATCCCGAACAGCAGGCCGCTGGCCAGGGCCAGGAGCAGAGCCACGAGGTACGTGCCCGCATCCGGATTCACCGGCACATTGATGGGCGTGTCCGGAATCGGTTGCCAGGCGCTGAGCCAGTGCAGGATCACCACGCCTCCGGCGAGTCCCAGCGCTCCGCCGGCCAGCGAAACCAGCACTGCCTCGGTGAGCATCTGGCGGAGGATCAGGCCGCGCCGGGAACCGAGCGCCAGCCGCAGCGCCGTCTCCCTGGCGCGATCCGCGGCGCGCGCCGCGAACAGGCTTCCGAGGTTGGCGCACGCGGCCAGCAGAATCAGCCCCGCCAGCAGCATCAGGCCCGCCATAAACGCCCGCGCTGGCCCGCCCAGCATGTCACCGATGAGCCCGGGGCGGGCCAGGGTGAACTTCACGCCATCGTCTTCGCCCGGATAGGTCTTGGAGAGCCATGACCCAAGAACATTCAGGTCCGCCGTCGCCTGTCCCGCCTTTACACCCGGCTTCAACCGTCCCACCACGAACTCGGAGTGATTGCCGCGAGACGTAAGTGCGTCGTAGCCCTCAAGAGCGGGCTGCTCCACCATGGGAATCCACATGGCCGGCGCAAAGAACAGCTCCGTACCCCTAAACCCCTGCGGCGCCACGCCAATGATGGTGAGCTGGTGCTTGTTGATCAGCACCGGCCGCCCCACGACACCTGGGTCGTCATGAAAATGCCCGTGCCAATACGCATAGCTCAGCACGACATAGGGAGAGCTGTTCGCTCCGTGCTCATCGGCGTCGTGAAAGAACCGGCCCAGGCGAGGTTGAATCCCCAGGGTGTCGAAGTAGTTTCCGCTGGCCAGGTATGGCCATGCGGTGGACGGATTTCCGCCGGTATCGAACCCGACCGGACCCATGATCTTGAACGACAGCAGGCTGTCAAATGTGCGATTCCGGTCGCGCAGGTCAAGGTAATCGGGATGGGACTGGGAGGGGAACAGGAAACGCTGCACGGTATAGAGATTTCCCGAGTTGGGCACATTCACCGGGTGCAGTACTACCGCGTTCAGCACCCCGAACACCACCGCGTTTGCTCCAATCCCAAGCGCCAGGGTCAGGATCGCGGTCACCGCAAATCCCGGAGCCTTCCTCAACTGCCGCCACGCAATCTTAAGATCCTTCGTCATGAGCCGCCCCTGAGGGAACGTACGTCCGCTTCGGCAGCGTGGTTCCCTCGTTCCTTTTTCGGGCCTACGAGCCCTTTCGGGCCGCAATGTTAGCATCCCGGGCAAAAGTGGCACCGTGACTGGCGGCACGCATGAACTGGACTCGACGCTTGAGGTCGGAGTAGCTCCTTTACTCGATGATTGCCCGGCGGGGGGTACAATTCGTGCGATTCAGCGCCTCGCAATGAAGCGGCGCTGAATGGGAAAGACTCGCATGACTTTATCGCGCCGCAAGTTCATGGGCACTGCATTGACGGCGGGAGTCTCGGGATTCATCGTCGATGGCAACGCAGCGGGGGCAGCCGCAGCTTCCGCTGATCTGCTGGTGCTCAGAAATGAACACCTGGCCGTAACGATCAGCCGGGAAACAGGCTGCGTCCAAAAGGTCGAGTCAAAGGACCGCGCTTGGAGCCTGGATGGCGCCGGGATGCGGCTTCACGTGCCCGCTCCGGAGCATCGCTTTCACTATCTCACCGAGAATCATGCCGGCATGCCGCTGATCGAATCGGACGACAGGCAGGTGGTGGTTCTCACCTGGACTGGTTTTGAAAGCCCGCGGATGGGCAAACTCGATATCGAGGTGAAGGAGACGATCCGTCTTCAAGACGCGGGCGTTCATTTCAGCTATGAGATTCGCAACGGCAGCCAGGCGGTCATTGAGAGTTATGCCTATCCGCGCCTCAAAAATATCAAGCCTCCCGCGGGAGACAAACGTTTGACCCAGGCGTCGTGGGGCTACAGCGGGATGAGTTCCAAGAAGCTCTGGCCGACGTTCGGGAACGAGGTTGGCTACTATGGCTACGACACGCCGGCACAGTTGCGCAACCTCGGCACCGACACCCAGTTCTGTCTCATTCTCAGCGAGACGCACGGGCTCTATCTCGGGTATCACGACAAGGGCCAGAAGCACGCGGTGCAGATCTGCCTCTCGCTGTCGCCTGCCTATGCGGATTCTTTCAACTCCAGCGCCATCGACTCATCGGCAAAGGTTGCCGATGCGACGATTGGCATCGATCCGAACCATCTGTGCTTCGTACAGCCGGGAGCGAGCCAGAGTTCCGAGGCGTTCGTGCTGGAACCATTCAAGGGCGATTGGCATGATGGAGCGGACATCTACAAAGAATGGCGGCGCACCTGGTTCCAAGCTCCAAAGATGCCGCCGTGGGTGCAGGATGTCCACTCCTGGCAGCAGATTCAAATCAACTCGTCCGAAGATCGGCTGTCCTTCCCGTACAAGGACCTGACCAAGTACGCGGAGGCGTGCAAGCGATGGGGAGTCAAGGCGATTCAGTTGACTGGATGGCAGATCGGGGGGCAGGACCGCGACTTTCCCCTGCATGATACCGATCCGAGGCTGGGGTCGCCGCAGGAGTTCAAAGAAGCGATCGCCGCCAGCCGGGAGATGGGCGTGGAGATCGTTCTCTTCAATAAATACGCGTGGGCCGATGTAACCGCTCCCGCCTATAGAGGCGAGTTCCGGCAGTTTGTCATGGAGGATCCGTACGGCGATCCATACCAGTTTCACGCGTATGACTACGACACGCCCACGCAAATCGGCGGGATCAATACGCGGCACGGAGCGGGAATGTGCCAGGCGAGCCCGGCGTGGAGGAGGCGGGCGCTCGAGGAGTTTCGCAAGAGCGTGGGCTTAGGCGCAAGCGGCATCCTGTATGACGAGTGTTTCTGGCATATATGCCCCTATTGCTTCTCCGCCACCCACGGCCATGAGGTTCCCGGGGCCGTGTTCTCAGGCGATGTGCCGCTCATCGAAGGGTTTCGGAATATCGTCGATCCGAACCAGTTTCTGTTTGCGGGCGAATCGCCCTACGATATTCAACTGCAGACCTATAACATGTCTTACTTCCGCATTGAGCGGGGCTTTGTGCCGTTCGGCCGGTATATCGATCCCTTCGCGCCGATGTCGATTGCAGTCACGGGATGGAACGATCGGCAGATGATCAACGCCTGCCTGCTGTATCGCTTGGTCATGAGCTACGAGCCGCGCGACTTCCATGGCGAACTCGATGAGATGCCGGTTACGCTCCGCTATGGCCGCGCGGTTGACGACCTGCGGCGCCGGTACAGGGAATGGATCTGGGATGCCGAGTTCCAGGACACGCGCGGGGCAAGGGTAAGCGCCAATGGAACGTCCCTGAGCACGTACACGGTTTACCGGCGCGCGGACGGGCTCCGGGCGGTGGCCGTGGCCAACATGAGCGATACGGATCCCATCGTCGGCGAGGTTTCTCTCGATAACCCGAGGTCCTCGCATCTGAAATGGGTGACTCCGGAACAACCCGATGAAAAGCCCTGGCCCGGCAAGGCGGAAATGGCTCCAGGTTCGGTGGCGGTGGTGCTCGAAGGCTGACGCCGACAAGTTCGAGCGATCGAAAAACATGGGGCACGATCCGCGACGTCCGTCACAGCGGCGAGCGCGTTCGAGTGCGAGAGTATACTTTTCGCTTTTTGTTGCAGCTAATTCAATCTGCAACAGGGGACTCGCATGAATCTGACTCGCTGCCGCAAAATCAAATGGGTTTACTGGCTGTTGCTGTTGGTCGTGACTGCCGAACGCTGCCGCGCGGGCCAGGGTCAAGCTGGCCAGGATCAAGCGGGTGGAAAAGGGGCTGCACATACAGAAACAGGTTCAATCGTAATCAATCCGCAGTTTGAGAGTGCCGGCCCGTTTTCAGAAGGATTGGCGGCGGTCGAGATCGGAAAGAAGGAAGACGGCAAGTGGGGCTACATCGACAAGTCCGGAAAATTTGTCATTGATCCGCAGTTTGACTCTGCCGAAGGCTTTAGCGAGGGCCTGGCGGCGGTCCGCAGCGGCGATGAAAAGACCGGCAAGTGGGGCTTTATCGACAGGAGGGGAACAATTGCGATCGCTCCCCAGTGGGACTTTGCGTCGCGTTTTTCAGGAGGCCTTTCCATCGTTCGAACCGGCGATATCGTGACCGGCACGGAGCGCGTTATCGATAAGCAGGGAAGTTATGTCTCCGACATGGAAGCGGGTGTGATGCTGCCTTGCGAAAATGGCATGACGCTGGTCGGAATCAACGTGAGCTGGGATGACCGGGGCGTGAACAGGCACTTCGGGTTTGTAGACAAGTCGGGCAAATATGTGATCGATGCGAAGTTTGATGATGCGTTCTGCTTTTCAGAGGGAACGGCGGCGGTGCGGATTGGGGATGCTGAGAGGGGGCAATGGGGATTTATCGACAGCACCGGCAAGTTCGTCCTTGATCGCCAGTGGGGTTCCGCCTATGTGTTCAAGGATGGGATGGCGACGGTAGCCACGGCCGGCGGCCTGGCGAAGAAGTGGGGAGTGATCGATCGAACGGGACAAGTCATGATTGCGCTGGAATTCCCGGAACCGCTCAGCTTTCACGATGGACTCGCCCTGGAGCCAAGCACCACCCACATGTGGGTAACGGACAAGCAGGGGAGAACCAAGGTGCAATCCGAGACCAATTACAGCTTTGTTGACAGAAATGGGATACGTTCTATTGGTTTGCGATGGAGGTCTGCCTTTTCTTTCTCTCAAGGCCTGGGGGCGGTGATGGCGGGCGATTTTCCGACCGGCAGGTGGGGTTATATCGACCCGAAGGGGCAATACGTCGTCGCGCCGCAATACCGTGATGCGCGGCCGTTCTCTGAAGGACTGGCTGCGGTGCTCATCGGCGACGAGAAGACCGCCCAGTGGGGATATATCGCACGGTGACGCCGGCATTTCCGGGGCCGATCAACCTGGACCTCCACTCAAAAATGCAAAGGACCCTCGCCGATTCTATGGCGCAGCTTCAGCCACGCGGCGGTAAATCACGAACGTGGAGAAGTCGCGCAGGCGCTGGAATTTTGGATTCGCATTCACCCACGCGATATCGGGCTCCCAGACTTCCTCGGTTTTGCGATAGACGATCAGGATTCCGCCGGGAGGAATCTGCTCGATGTCGTTGTAGAGGGCTGGACCGACGGCGGGAAGTTCGTGGATTGGGTAATCGGTATAGAAAGCGAACGCGGGGTAGTTGAAATTCATATACAAGATGGTCCCGGAGGGAAGGCCGGACTGAAGGAACTGCGACGCGAGCATTTCCTCCGGTTTGTCAGGATGAATGAAGGGGCTATGGAAGCGCTCCCGGAGGGGAAGGAACGTCAAGACCAGGGAAGCGGCGACGAGCAGCGCTCCAACTCGTCGAAACGATCCCGATCGGAACGGCGCGCGGGGCAAGGCGCAGAGGAGCGCGAGACCGCAGCCGGCGAGCAGCAGAAATGGAGGCGCAAGCGGCAGGATGTAACGCGGTTCCTTGTGCGGCATGACGCTGAAGAAGACAAGCTCGGTTAGAAGCCAGAGCCAGAGAAAAACCTGCAAGACGAGTGGAGAGAGGTTGGCGGCCCATGCGGCGGGCCGGTGCCGCGCAGGGAAAGCGCGAACGAGGCGCCAAAGCCCTGATGCCGCGGTTACGCCGAGGCCAAGCACAGCCACCAACGTGAAGATGGTGGCGGAATTGCGGAGGTAAAAGAAGATGGATTCCTCCGGCCCCTCGACGTGCGTCCATCCTTCGTGCAGGGTAGAAAAGAAACCGCCGAACGCCAGCCGGGACCAGAGCAGATAGGGAGCCAATCCGGCCAGGAGTCCAGCCCCGCACGCGATGAGCGCCTTCCACCGCTGTTTCGCGGCAACGGGCAACAGAAAAAGCACGGCGACACTGGGAAGCGTGCCAAAACGCATGAGGATCGAAAGCGCCAGGACGAGCCCGGCCCATGCAAAACGCAGGGTGCCTTCGCAGTCAAGCGCCCGGAGCAGAAGCCAGAATGCAAGCAGAAGCAAAGTGAGGGCCGGCGAATCTGTCAGGAGGCTGTTGCCCGTATCATCGCTGGCAAATCCATCCGGGAAGACGCCCACGAAAAAGGGTGAGAATGCCAGCAGCAGAGCGGCAATGGCCGCCGGCAAGCGGCCCAGCGCCAGGCGTCCGCCGAGATAGAGGAAGAGCGGGCCGAGAGCGTTGAGAAAGGCCGCGACAATACAGGCTGCATAGATGTGGCGCCAGAGCAAAAAGACTCCGGCGTAGAGCAGCGAGATCAGGGGAGGACGAAAGTCCAGTTCGGAGTAGTTGGTTTTGCCGCAGCAGATGACCTGGGCATTCTGGAGGTACACCATCTCGTCCCAGTAATGGGCCCTGGAAATCCCCCAGATGCGAACCAGGAAGGCAGCCGCGACAAGCAGAAGGAGCAGGAGGAGTTCCCAGTGCTGCTTCCGATCCAGGAAGAACCGCGCCACTCGTGTTCGGGCCGAGAATAACAATGTGTCCAGGGGAGCCTGCACAAGGAGTTTAGATTTCGTGGGACATGCTTTGGAACCGGGGAGCCATGGAGACAATAGTACCTGGGTCGGAAAGAAGACGACATCTGGCAAAATCCGGATACGAGAGCCTTGCACTGCGTTTCACCTGGGGCGGCAGCGCGCGCGAAGCGTCGCTCGTCGCGGCCTATGATCGATAGTTGTGCCGCTTGCGAGAAAGCTAAGAGCCCTGGGACAGGACTTGGAATGAAGATCGGATTTTTAGGATTAGGCAACATGGGGACGCCGATGGCGTTGCGCTTGCTTGCCGCCGGCCACGAATTATCGGTGTGGAACCGGACCGAAGAGCGTGCCAAGCCGCTCATCCACGAAGGTGCGATTGCTGCAGCGACACCGGCTGAAGCCGAACTGGGCTCCGATGCTGTAATTACGATGCTGCCGGATGATGCTGCGTATGAAGAGGTGCTTTTTGGCGTGCACAGGTTCATTGACGCGCTTTCACCCGGCGTGCTTCACCTCTTGTGCGGCACCATCAGCATGTCCCTGGGCGAGCGGCTGGCTGTGGAACATGCGAAGCGGGGTATTGATTTTGCGGCAGCACCGGTGTTTGGGACGGCAAGCGATGCCAAGGATGGTCGGCTTTGTGTCGTAGTGGCGGGTGCCGACCAGGCAGTGCATCGTGCCCGTCCACTGCTTGAGGCATTGTCACGACAGATCACGGTGGCCGGCAAAGAACCGCAACTGGCGTATGTACATTCCTGCTCAATTGAGGGCGAAGAAGGTCGCTGAAACATCCAACCATGAATCGAAATTACGTTACGCTCCGTATCGCCCCACCAGCCGCCGAGACCGGAATGCGGCTGGTTGCGGCATATTGTCGTACTGGGTTGCAGCAATCCGATGGATCCAACACAAGCATCTCCTGTCAGAAACCCACCCGTGGAGGGAGGAATACAACCGAATCGGCCATTCTGGCTGATTTATGGTTGTAGTGACACCGCTATCCTGCAATCCGTTCGCGGGATGCGGACAGCGCGCTCCCGGCCGGGCAGAGTAATCTGATACATCATGAGTCAGAGTGCGCAACCTCAGATCAATCTCGCCCAAACGCCCGATTATCGCGAGTCCTACGCCAACAGCGTTCAGGTGCGGGTGAGTGTTTGGGACTTTCAGCTTGTTTTTGGCCTTGCCACCAGCGAAAGCCCCGACCAGGTGACGATCCGCAATCACCAGGCGGTTTATTTGAGCCCGCAACAAGCCAAGGCGCTGTGGAACGTGCTGGGCCAGAACATTGCCCAGTACGAACAGGCCTTTGGCACCCTGTCGCTCGAGCCGCAGACCCACAATTTCCCCCAGGGGTCCGTCAATTGAACGGGAGAAAGCATTCGCAGGTACGAGGATGAATCGCTGGTCCCGGAACCCCTGGTTCTGGATACGACGGATGGAGCCGGGGCCGGATGCGCCCTTTCCGCTTTGGATGATCTTTCCAGTGGTGTTCGTGGCTCTGTACGCGAGCCACTTCACGCTGATGCGGCTGCCCTACTTCTGGGATGAGGCCGGATACTACATCCCGGCGGCATGGGATTTCTACCGAACCGGGTCCCTGATACCGACTTCGACGCTGACCAACGGACATCCGCCGCTGCCCAGTATTTACCTTGCGCTCTGGTGGAAGGCGTCGGGTTTTCTCCCCGAGGTGACGCGCGAGGCGGTATTGATCGTGGCATCCGCGGGGCTGCTGGCGGTGTGGGCGCTGGCTCTGCGGCTCCATGGCTCTCGAGCGGTCGCTTTCTGGACGCTGGTTTTGACGGGCCTCTATCCCATCTGGTTTGCGCAAAGCACGCTGGCCCACGCCGACATCTTTGCCGCGGCTTTCGCTTTGTGGGGGCTGGTCTACGCGCTGCCCGATCGCGACCGGAAGCCATGGGCCGCGGCCCTGTGGTTCACGGCGGCGGTGCTGTCCAAGGAAACGGCCGTTGCGATTCCGCTGGCGCTGGCGATGGTGCGCTCTCTCGAGGGATTGCGCGTGCATCCGCCGGATCGGTATCGGTTGTGGAAAGAGGCGGCCTGGCTCTCAAGCTGCGTGGCGCCGCTGGCGGCATGGTACGGCTGGCACTTTGCAAAGACAGGTTTCCTGTTTGGCAATCCGCAATTCCTTCAGTACAACGCGCAGGCCACGCTGGCCCCGGCGCGCGTCCTGGCGGCGTTTGTGCATCGTCTGCTGCACCTGACGGCGCACATGAACATGTTTGTGCCCATGCTGCTGACCATCGCCGCGATGATGCTGCAGCCGCTCACCGATGCCGACGGGCACGAGCGCCCGGGAATCAGCGCGCCCGTGCGGCGATGCATCCTGATTCTGCTCCTGGTGAATGCGATGCTGTTCAGCGTGCTGGGCGGGGCGCTGCTCTGCCGCTATCTGCTGCCCATGTATCCGCTGGTTCTGCTGCTCGCGGTGTCGACATTTCATCGTCGAGTCCCCTATTGGCAGGCGCTGGCGGTGCTCTCGGCGGCGGCCTTCGCCACCGGGCTGTTCGTCAATCCGCCGTATGGATTCGCGCCGGAAGACAATCTCGCCTATGCGCACGTCGTCCGCCTGCACCAGGCGGGAATCGCGCAGCTGGGCAAAAGCTTTCCTGGCGCGACGGTGCTGTCGGCATGGCCGGTCACCGATGAGCTGCGTCGGCCCGAGCTGGGCTACGTCCGGCAGCCGTTCGACGTGTATGCGATTGACGACTTCTCCGCTCCGCA
>DASXGD010000229.1:0-3202 GCA_036489245.1 Occallatibacter sp.
TGCCGTCGATCCGGAGGACGCCAACCGCGCCGCGCAATGTGCAGTGGCGGCGGGCGCGGAAGAGATCGCATTCAGCCGCGCTGCTGTCTCCAACAATTCGGATCTCGGTATCCTTCTCTCCAACCTTAGCGAAGTCCCGGTGCACTTTGAAACGGCGAGCGCTGCCACAGTCCACCTTCTTATCAATCGCCTGAATGACCGCCCGGGCGGATTGGCCTTGTCGGCGGGGCTCGATTGGAGCGCCGATCCCGATGCATCCGCGAGCCTCTTGGAGAGAGCGCCTTCATCCTTCGCGCCTTTCAGGATTCACGCCGAATCGTTTCAAGAGAGCGACGCGACCGCAGTCGAGGAGGTCGGATTTGCGCTCACCTCGGGGGTTGACTTCCTCCGGGAAATGCAACCGCGCGGACTGGCTCTGGAGCGCGCCGCTGCCTCGATCACGTTTTCATTCGCCATGGGTCCGGAATTCTTCATGCAGGCAGCCAAGCTTCGCGCGTTTCGACTGGTGTGGGCCCAGGCGGCGGAGTGCTTTGGCGTTGCGCGTACATCCGCGCGAGCCCGTATCTATGCTCGTACATCACGCTCGAACCGCACGGTCTCCGATTCTCACACCAATGCGCTGCGGGGCACCACCGAAGCCATGTCCGCGGTCGTCGGAGGCGCCGAATCCGTCTTTGTCGAGCCGTTCGATGAATGTTGCGGGACGTTTCCGGACGATGCCAGCCGCCGCCTCGCGCGCAATACCCAGATCATCCTCAAGCAGGAAGCTTTCCTGGCACGGGTGGCCGACGCCGCGGGCGGCTCGTATTACGTCGAGACATTGACTGACTCGATCGCTGCCGGCGCGTGGAAACTGCTGCAGGAAATCGAGTCGGCCGGAGGATGGCGAAATGCAGCGAAGGTGATCACCCACAGGCTCGAACAGCGCTCTTCAGAGCGACAAAAAAAGGACTAGCCATGGGGCCGGATTTTTCGCAAATCGACTACAAGCCGAGTCACGAACCGGGGATCTATCCGGTCTCCGAGTCGACACTCGGGGAATGGTTGTCCCTCGAACATATTCCGATCAAGGCCTTCTACACCGCTGATGACCTGTCGGAGGTCGAGCACCTGCACTACGCTGCGGGCCTCCCTCCGTTCCTGCGTGGCCCGTACAGCACCATGTACGTCATGCACCCCTGGACCATTCGCCAGTATGCTGGCTTCTCGACCGCGGAAGAGTCCAACGCCTTCTATCGTCGCAACCTGGCGGCCGGACAGAAGGGACTATCAATCGCGTTCGATCTTCCCACCCACCGCGGATACGACTCCGACCACGAGCGCGTTGCCGGCGATGTGGGCAAGGCCGGTGTCGCCATCGATTCCATCCTCGACATGAAGATCCTCTTCGAGGGCATCCCGCTCGATCGCATGTCGGTATCGATGACCATGAATGGAGCCGTGCTGCCGATCCTGTCGTTCTATATCGTCGCTGCCGAAGAGCAGGGCGTCCCACCGGAAAAACTGAGCGGAACCATTCAAAACGACATCCTGAAAGAATTTATGGTCCGCAATACCTACATTTATCCGCCCAAGGAATCCATGCGGATCATCGGCGACATCTTTCGTTACTGCGCCGCCTCGATGCCGAAATTCAACTGCATCAGCGTGAGCGGATACCACATGCAGGAAGCGGGCGCTACGGCCGATATCGAGTTGGCCTACACCCTGGCCGATGGGCTGGAGTATCTTCGCACCGGCATCCAGGCGGGCCTTAGCGTTGACGATTTCGCCCCTCGCATCTCGTTCTTCTGGGGCGTCGGCATGAACCACTTCATGGAGGTCGCCAAGATGCGGGCCGCCCGCGTGCTGTGGGCTAAGCTGGTGAAGCGCTTCGATCCCCGGAACCCGAAATCGCTGGCCCTTCGCGCCCATGCGCAGACCTCGGGCTGGAGTCTGTCGGCGCGCGACCCCTATAACAATATCGTGCGCACCTGCGTCGAGGCTCTGGCCGCAGCCTTCGGCCACACCCAGTCGCTGCACACTAACGCCCTCGATGAGGCGCTCGCCCTTCCTACAGATTTCTCGGCGTGCATTGCCCGCAACACGCAGATCTACCTGCAGAAGGAAACCGGTATCACCCGGGTCACTGATCCGTGGGCCGGATCGTATTACGTCGAGCGGCTCACGCACGAACTCATGCAGGCCGCATGGAGCCATATCGAAGAAATCGAGCAACTCGGCGGCATGGCTCGCGCGATTGAAACCGGTATCCCCAAGATGAGGATCGAGGAGGCCGCCGCACGCCGGCAGGCATCGATTGACTCCGGAAAAGACGTGATTGTCGGCGTGAACGCTTACCTTGCTCCCGAAGAGCCGCAGATTCCCGTTCTCGCCATCGATGCCACGGCGGTCCGTGCTTCCCAGATAGCCCGGCTCGAACAATTGAAGCGCGATCGCGATTCGGTTTCGGTGCGGCAGTCCCTCGACCGCCTCGAGAAATGCACTGCCTCTGGCGATGGAAATCTGCTCGAGTGCGCAGTCGATGCGGCCCGGCACCGCGCGACCCTGGGCGAGATTTCACTCGTCCTCGAAAAAGTATGGGGTCGCTACCAGGCCGTCACGCGAACCATCGCCGGCGTGTACTCTGCCGAAGGCGGCGATGGAGATGAATTCAGAAAGGCCCAGAGTATGGTGGCCGACTTTGAACTGGAGGAGGGCCGCCCCCCGCGCATCCTGGTCGCCAAGATGGGGCAGGACGGGCATGATCGCGGAGCCCGGGTCATCTCCACTGCCTTTGCCGACCTCGGCTTCGACGTAGATATCGGACCGCTGTTCCAGACCCCGCATGAGGTGGCGCAATTCGCCGTGGAAAGTGATGTGCACGTCGTGGGGGTATCGTCGCTGGCAGCCGGCCACAAAACGCTGGTTCCGCAATTGATTGAGGAATTACGGCGGTTCAGGCGCGATGACATCCTGGTCGTGGTGGGAGGCGTCATTCCGCCACAGGACTACGAATTCCTGCTTCAATGCGGAGTGGCCGCCATCTTCGGCCCGGGGACGCCCGTTCCAGCCGCGGCGCAACAGATTATTCGTGTCCTGAGCCTCAGCATGGTCGGAGGGCCATCCTGATGTGATCGACACGAGTGACACCGCGTTGCACGTCTGCCCGGGTCTGCCTTCAGAGCCGGCCTCCACTGGGGATGTTCGCTGCGCGAAACGT
>DASXGD010000232.1:0-7111 GCA_036489245.1 Occallatibacter sp.
TTCACGGTCGTGAACCTGGGCCGCCACCTTGGCGTCGACGCCGAAATGGCGTTGCGCGGATGCAATCTGCGATTCCGGCAGCGCTTCAAGGAAATGGAAAGGTCGGCGGATCGGCCCCTCGAAGAGCTCGGTCCGGCCGAACTTGAAGAGCTTTGGACAGCCGCCAAGCGCAAGCTGGCCCTGTCCGCTGCATCGGAGTCCCGGCCGTGATCCTGATCCGCGAATGCGCCGATTTCGACGAGCTCGAGGCATGTGTAGAAATGCAGGTCGAGACCTGGGGCTACGACCAGTCCGACGTGATTCCGCGCAAGGCTTTCCTGGTGATGCAGAAGATCGGCGGACAAATCATCGGGGCCTTCGACACCAGCCTGCCGGGCAGTTCGCCGCAGGGAGAGCCTCGATCGCTGGTTGGTTTTGCCATGTCTTTGCCCGGCGTGAAGGCGCCGGAAAAAAACGGCGCCCAACCGTGGCCCTATCTGCATTCGCATATGCTGGCCGTCCGAGAAGCCTACCGCAATCGCGGACTTGGTGCGCAACTCAAGCTGGAACAACGACGTGAAGCCCTGGCGCGCGGCATCCGGCACATGGAGTGGACTTTCGATCCGCTGGAAATCAAAAATGCCTTTTTGAATATCCACAAGCTGGGAGCCATCGTTTGTGGCTATCGCGTGAATTTCTATGGTGTATCCTCTAGTCGATTGCAGGGTGGGTTGCCCACCGACCGACTGTTGGCCGAGTGGCAGCTCGATTCTCCTCGCGTGCAGGCAATTCTTGCGGGGCATCCTGTAGTCAACCACATCGAGGAACGGATTCAGGTCCCAGCCTCCATTTACGAATGGAAGGCATCCGAGAGAGACCGGGAACGTGCTCTCGCCGTTCAGTTGGAGAATCGCCGCAAGTTTCAGCAAGCGTTTTCCCGTGGCCTGGGCGTACTGGGTTTTGAGCGGGATACACAAGGAAATGGAATCTTCGAGTTGGGTCCACTCACCTAACCGGAGTGAGGCATCGTACAACTAAGGAACGCTCACAGTATGAGAATTGACAATATCGTCCTGCGCGAACTGCACATCCCCCTCGTTCGCCCGTTTGAAACCAGCTTCGGCATCACCCGCAATCGCCGGATCCTCCTGGTTGAAATCCAATCCGAAGGACTGACCGGCTGGGGCGAGTGCACCGCCGGCGAACGCCCCTTCTTCTCGGGGGAATCGACCGACACCGCATGGCAAATCATCGTAAACGAGTTGGGGCCGATGATGGCCTCGTCCGAAGTGGTTGAGCATGGCGGCGATTGCCCCGGAATTTTCAACTCCGTGCGCGGCAACCCGATGGCCAAGGCGGCTCTTGAGAATGCAATTTGGGATCTCGAAGCGCAGAGAGAAGGAATGTCCCTTTCCACGCTTCTCGGTGGAGTGCGCGACATCATTCCCTGCGGCGTATCGATTGGCATTCAATCGTCGATTCCCGCGTTGATGGACACCATCGAGAGGGAATTGGCGGCCGGCTATCAGCGCATCAAGCTGAAGTGCAAACCCGGCTGGGACATCGAAGTTTTCGATCGCGTTCGCTCCCGCTGGCCTGGAATTATGCTCAGCTGCGACGCCAACTCCGCCTACCGCCTTCGCGATGCGGACCACCTGGTGTCATTCGAAGCATTCGATCTGCTGATGATCGAGCAGCCGCTTTGGCACGACGATTTCTATTATCACTCGATGTTGCAGAAGCGCATGAACACGGCCATCTGCCTCGATGAATCGATCCGCAACCGGCGCGATGCTCTGGCCGCCATCGAGATGGAATCCTGCCGGATCATCAACGTCAAGCTGGGGCGCGTAGGCGGTTTCTCCGAAGCCATCGCCGTCCACAACGCGGCGCAGGAGCGCGGGATTCCCGTGTGGTGCGGAGGCATGCTCGAATCGGGTGTCGGCCGGGCTCACAACATCGCGCTGTCCACCCTCGAGAACTTCACCCTGCCCGGCGACGTGTCGGCCTCGGCTCGCTACTGGCTCGAGGACATCATCGAGCCCGAAGTTACAGTTTCACGCCAGGGTGAAATCCTGATCCCCGACATTCCCGGCCGCGGCTATGAAGTGCGCACCGACCTCGTAGAGCAACTCACCGTCCGCAAGGAGACGATCCGCGCTTTCGCCATGGCGTGATGGCGCACGGAGAGTCCGCCCGGGACATGCGTCACTTTGCCGCGCCGGGCGGGACCGGGCGAGGCGGGACCAGGCGATCTGTCCAAAACTGTGCTTCTTTTTCGAAGGCTTTCTGGTCCTTGCTGGTGATCCGCACCACCTGTCCAATCCCCGCCGTCACCGACACCACTTTCCGCAGAGTACCCGCAGGCGAGGTCAGATAGAGGTTCTGGTCGTTGGTGGTCTCATCGACGACGAAAAGCACAATGTCGTTCTTGTTCGATACCGAGACGTCAAGCCCCTGCACGAGGCTCCCGGTACGCACCACACTTTGCATGACGGGAAACTCCTGTTCCTTTGTGACGCCGAGCAGTGTGGAAATATGAGGCGGTAACGCCGCCGCCTGTCCTTCCCGAGAGGTTTTATTCGCGGCCAGCGCCAGCTTCCCCTGTGCATGGGAATGAGGCGGAGGCTGCGCCTGGCCTGCAGCCGCCGGCGCGAACACCGCCACCACAATGAAAGTCGATAAAAGCCCAACAAAACGACGTGCGGCAACCTTCGACACAAGAACCCCCAATCCTGGCAATCTGAAAGGCTTCAAGATGCTAGTGGTGTTCGCCGGAATTATCGTCCATTATTCTGCGTCTGCAAGTGACCAAAATGACGAAGTGGGGAGGCCGACATCCCTCGGGGGCTAAAGCCCTGCTGGTTTTGCGCCATCTATGTACGGGCTGAAGCCCGTACCCTTCAAGCAAGATAAATGACCATCTGTTTGGCGGACTACACTAGGAGTGTAGCGCAGCGACCCAGATGATCGGCGAACCCGGACCATCCGAGGCAACGCCCCGAGAGAATCTGCACCGGCTTCCCCAGGGAAGGCCTCGGGGGGGGTAGGGATGCAACCGTGGGTGAGCCATTCGGAACTTCGATTGAGGCTTGGGGAACTGCCCTGCGTCCGGCAGCGTAGTGATGCACAGGGGCGGTGCAACTTTGGCTGCCGGCCTGCGTCTCAATCCGGAGAGGCGGCCGATGTGTTAAGTTGGCGCTGCCGGAGGAATTCTTGTGACTCCCCAGGAACAACAGCTTCTGAGCAACCTTACCCAAAAAATCAACCAGACCGAACTGCAGGAGAAGGACCCCGACGCCGAAAATCTGCTGGGCCATGAACTCGGCGCGAACCCGGACGCGCTTTACATCCTCGCCCAGACGGTTCTGGTGCAGAACATCGCCCTCGAACAGGCCAAGGGGCAGGTCGCGCAGCTTCAGCAGCAGATGCAGCAATTGCAGCAATCGCGCCCGCAACAGCCCGCGCACGCCACCACCTTTCTAGGCAGGCTTCTGGGCGACAGGGACCCGCAGCCCGCGCCGCCTCCGCCACAGGCGCCGCCGTATCAGCCCGTTCCCCAGTACACGCAGGCGGCGCAACCCCAATATGCTCCGCAGTATGCTCCTCCTCCGCCATACCAGCAGCCGCCATATGTGCAGCAGCCGCAGTATGTACCGGCGCAGAGCGGCGCGCCCAGCTTCCTGCGCGGAGCCGCACAGACGGCGGCCGGCGTCGCCGCCGGAGCGCTGGCTTTTGAGGGAGTCGAGTCGATCCTGCATGGCTTTGGCCACGGCGGCGGCATGGGTATGGGAATGGGCGGCATGGGCATGGGATCCGGCCTGGGAATGGGTGGCGGCTTCGAGCGGCCCGTCGAAGAGACGGTGATCAACAACTACTACGATGAGCCCGGCCAGGGCGGCGAACGCCACTTCGAACAAGGCGGCGGAGAGCATCGTTTCCACGAGACGGCTGACCAGGGCGGAGCCCAGTTCAGCGACGCAAGTTACGACACCGCCGGCGACGACCGGATGGCCTACAACGATTCCGATACCGGCAACGTCAGCAGTGACGATGCCTCGGGGTTCGATGTGGGCAGTCAGGACGATGGCGGTGGGTTCGACGACGGGGGCGGCTCCGACAACAGCGGCGGAGACCTGTTGTAACTCCCCTCGTGTCGAATCCAGTTGCGCCGGTTGCGCAGTCGGCCTCTATCGGCCCAGGGCAAAGATGGACTTCAGCTCCTCCGGCGGAACGACTTCCAGTTGGGCGTACGTGCATTGGGACGGGGGCTTGTCCGTGCGCCATCGGCGGAACTGGGCCAGATGGCGGAAGCGTCCGGCCTGCATATGCTCGTAGGCGACTTCGACCACCAGTTCAGGCCGCAGCGGCTCCCAGGAGAGATCTTTGCCCTGGCTCCAGCGGCTCTGCGCGCCGGGCATGCGCTGCGCGGCTTCGCCCTCAGCGCTCGCTTCCGCCCAATCCTTCCAGGGATGGGCAGCCAGCGCATTCTCGCGGTATGGCGTCAGGAATTCGAGCATTTCGCCGCGTTTCTCTTTGGTGAAGCTGGCGCAGACTCCGACGTGCTGCAGGGCCCCGGCGTCGTTGTAGAGGCCGAGGAGCAGCGAGCCGATCTCCCGGCCGGCGGCTTCCTTATACCAGCGAAAACCGGCGACCACGCAGTCGCAATCGCGCTCGTGCTTGATCTTGAGCATGACCCGCTTGTCCGGCTGGTATCCGCCGTCGACAGGCTTGGCGACCACGCCGTCGAGGCCCGCGCCTTCGAAGCGTTGAAACCAGTCGCGCGCCGTATCGCGGTCGCGGGTGGCGGGAGTGATGTGAACGGGCGGCACGGCATCGGCGAGCAGCGATTCCAGCTCCGCGCGGCGGGTTGCAAAAGGCTCGGGGCGCAGATCGCGGTCACCGACGCAAAGCAGATCGAAGAAGACGACCGAGGCCGGGGTCTGGCCGGCCAGCATCTTAACCCGCGACGCCGCCGGGTGGATGCGCAGCTGCAGGGCATCGAACTCGAGGCGGCCCTGGAGCGCGATCACCAGTTCGCCATCGAGCACGCAGCGCTCGGGAAGCTGGGCCCGCAGGGGGTCGAGCATGTCGGGAAAATAGCGGTTGAGAGATTTTTCGTCGCGGCTCTGGATGAGGATTTCATCGCCGTCGCGGAAAATGAGAACGCGAAAGCCGTCCCACTTGGGCTCGAAGATCCAGTCACCGGCCCTGGGGATCTCGTCGACACGCTTGGCCAGCATGGGAAGGATGGGGGGATTGGCAGGAAGATTCACAGGCGTTGTCCAGAGGCATTCTACCGAAGAGGGCTGCCCTCGCCGAATCAGTGCGCCAGCAGGTACACCCCGATGCAGACGCACACCGCCGCGGTCCAGCGACGCCGGTCCACATTTTCATGAAGGAAAAGCTTGGCAGCGATGGCGTTGGTGACCAGCGTCAGCGAAGCCGAGGCCGGCGCTACCAGGCTCAGGTCGAGGTGGTTCAGGGCAAAGAGCAGCGCGAAGAACGCCAACGCCAGGAAGCCGACGCCGGCGAAGAACAAGGGGCAGGTGACGACGGCGCGAATGGCTCCCTTCATGCCGGACTGCGCGCGAATGTCGTCGAGATCGCCGATGGACTTCATCGCCGCCGCGGTGAGGACCTCGCCCACGGTGGATGACAGCACCACGGCTGCGATCATGGCGGCGGCTGTCCAAGGTCCGGGATGCGCGGCGGCGGGGGTCAGGATCATGGCGCCTGTTCCTCGAACTCGGCTGCAGGCGCCGGCTTCGTCGGCCGCTCTGTCAAAGACGGACCTTGAGCGACAAATCCTACGCCTATCGTAATGAGCACGATGCCCGCCCAGCGTTCCAATGAGATCGGCTCGTGCAGCCAGAATTTCGACAACAAGGCGACAATAACATTTCCCAAGGCAGTGGCCGGTAATACGAAGGTGAGATCGGCCCAGGAGAGCGCGGTGAGATAGCTGGCGAAGAAACCGATGAGCAGGGCGATGCCGGCGGCGATCCACGGGGTGAAGACGGCGGTGATGAGAGAGACGGGATGCGCGAGATCGATCGCGGGCAGGTGAGTCATGCCGCGCGACAGGCAGGTGTCTCCGAGCGGCGCGCTGATGGAGACGAGTCCCAGGATCAGGTATTGCTGCGGCGACAGCGTGTGATGAGACATTCGGTCGTTCGTGGTTCCTTGAGCTGACACCATAAGGGCGGCCTCAGCTGAGCCGCCCTTTCGGATTCGCACTAACGGTGCTCAATCAGGCGCCGGCGCCGACCGTGGCCGGCGGATCGGACGGCCGTCCGCTGCGGGCGGCCTTCACCATCTTGTTGCGCTGCGCGCGCAGCTTGAGGAACGCTTTGGCCTCGACATACAGCCGCGGCACATCGCGATTCACGATAGCCTTCCAGACCACCCGGAAAGCCGCCTTGGGCCGAAAGTAGTACTCGTCGTAGAAACGGTGCACCATCTCCATCACGTAGTCGGTGGGCAGGCCCGGATACTCGATGTGCGCCATCTGGTGGCCGCCGCCGTCTTCCATCTTCTCGTTGGTGATGAAGCCGTTGGCCTTGGCGTAATCGTAAAACTCGGTGCCGGGGTATGCGTGGGCAATCGAAACCTGGATGGTTTCGCAGTCCAGCGTCTTGGCGAAGTTGATGGTGTTGCGGATCGACTCCTTGGTCTCGCCAGGCAGGCCGAGGATGAAGTCGCCATGAATGACGAGGCCCAGATCGTTGCAGTCCTTCGCAAACGCGCGAGCGCGCTCGACCGTGGCGCCCTTCTTGATGTTCTTGAGAATCTGCGGGTCGCCGGACTCAAAGCCCACGATGAGCAGGCGGCAGCCCGCATCCTTCATCGCCTTCAATGTTTCGCGATCGGTCGTCACGCGGGACGTGCAGCTCCACGTCAGGTTGAGGGGCTTCAGCTTTTCGCACAGTTCGACGGTGCGCACCTTCTGGATGTTGAAGGTGTCGTCGTCGAAGAAGAACTCCTTCACCTCGGGGAAGTTCTCCTTGGCCCATTTGAGCTCCGCCGCAACGTCATCGGTCGAGCGCTTGCGCCACGCGTGACCGCTGAGGGTCTGGGGCCACAGGCAGAAGGTGCACTGCGCGGGGCATCCGCGCGTCGAATAAAGCGC
>DASXGD010000239.1:0-16093 GCA_036489245.1 Occallatibacter sp.
AGCTGATTGACCAGGGCGTTGTCGACCTGCGAATAGCCGAGCTGATCCCACGGAACGCTTGTGAATCGTGCCCCCAGAAGATCAAGCGCAGCCCAAAGGAATGGAGCCGAAGCGAGCGCCAGCCTTACGCTGCCGCTCGCCCGGCGCACCAGCAACACTCCCAGGCCGAAGAGGCCGCAGTAGAGGCCCAGCACCATGCTGAAAGCGATGAGCAGCAGCGTTGGGGCCAGAGGCGGCATGTCGCCATAGCGGGACATGGTGTCGCGGACCCAGTAGCAGTTGCCCATGTACCACAGGAATCCGCACAGGTACGACAAGAGGAAAGCCCGGCGCAGGGGCCGCTCGCAGCCATCGCGTTGGGGTGAGAGCACTGCCCACAAGAGCGGAACCAGCCCGAACCACATGAAGAGGCTGCGCCACGGTGGAAGGGGCCCTGCGAGCGGAAACGGCAACTCCAAGAGACCCGCAGAGAGGCCCGCGGCTCCCCAGTATTTCCATGCGTCTCGCGGCATACTGGGCGAGTTTAAAGCATTTGGGCAGGTGGAGACCGAGTTCAAGGTGGAGCGAAGTCGGGATGTTCGGCATTTCTTCATAAAGGAGACGTAAAGATCGGGGCGATGCACGATGGGTTGCCGGATAAATGACGATAAAATTGAGTCATGCACGTTGCCGTGTTAGCAATGCGGGTACTCGAGCTCCTGTTCTTTGTGGGCATGGCGGGGTCGGCGATCGTCATCCTGATCAGTTTTTTCGAGGATGCGAAGGAACTCTTCGGCAAGGAATAGGGCGGTTTTCGGCCGGGCGAATTCGCAAAAATCTATCTTGTTGACTGACCAGCAGTTCCGAAATAAACTCATCGCAGGGCGTTCGGTTAAATACGGCCCCCCCAAGGGATGGTAAGCGGCCGGTTCTCGCCGGCATAAACGCGATGGGATCTTCTCGAACGACCGTTGCCCCGCCTTCCAACCGCGTGCGGCTTATCGTGGCATCCTCCGTGATGCTCACGTTCATCTCCTTTTGGCGTGCGGCCGCCATCGTTCTCAACGACCTCGGATCGTCAGCCTTCTACGCGGGCGGCATTGCCGAACATGCGGTGGGTGCGGCAGCGCCGTGGTTCATCCTCGGCATCATGCTTTTCAGCTTCGCGGTACGCGCGGTCTATGTCGAGAGCTGCTCGATGTTTACCCGGGGCGGTGTCTATCGCGTTGTGAAGGAAGCCCTGGGCGGGACCTTCGCCAAGCTGAGCGTTTCGGCCCTGATGTTCGATTACATTCTCACCGGGCCGATTTCGGGCGTGTCCGCGGGGCAGTACATCGTCGGGCTGATGAACGAGATGATGAACGTGGCGAATCACAGCCACTGGCTCCCGCCGGCGCTGCTTGACCTCCACGGCAACGCCCACCAATTTAACGTCGACCATACCTCCGCGTTGTTCGCGGCGGCGGTAACGATCTATTACTGGTGGCAGAACATCAAGGGGATCGAAGAGTCGAGCGACAAGGCGCTTCGCGTCATGCAGATCACCACAATCATGGTGGTGGTTTTGTTTATATGGGGCGGCTATTCCCTGTTGGTCAAGGGAGTTCATTTCCCGCCCTTCCCGTCTGCCTCCAACCTCAAGTTCAGCGAGGATGCCCTTGGATTTCTAAAACACACTCCCTTGTTGCCGGTGTTCGGACTCTTCGGGATACTCATGGCGTTCGGACACTCCATTCTTGCCATGAGCGGCGAAGAGAGCCTTGCGCAGGTGAATCGGGAAATTGAACATCCCAAGCTCAAGAACCTGAAGCGCGCAGCCATCGTCATCGCCATCTACAGCCTGATCTTTACCGGCGGCGCCACGCTGATGGCGTCGATGCTGATTCCGGATGCGCCGCGGACGCAGATATACCAGGACAATCTGATCGCCGGACTGGCCATGTACATGGTTGGCCCGCAGATGTGGCGCATTGCCTTTCGCATCTTTGTCGTGTTCGTCGGCTTCCTGATCCTGTCGGGGGCCATCAACACTTCGATGATTGGTTCGACGGGCGTTTTGATGCGAGTGGCCGAAGACGGCGTGCTGACCGACTGGTTCCGCAAGCCGCACACGAAATTCGGCACCAGCTATCGCATTGTGAACCTCGTGTTCGCTCTGCAGATGTTCACGATCATCGCCACGCGGGGCAATGTCATCACCCTTGGCGAAGCCTACGCATTCGGCGTCATCTGGTCGTTTACCTTTAACAGCCTGGCCATGCTGGTGCTGCGCTGGAAGTACCATGGAGAGCGGGGCTGGAAGGTGCCACCGAATATTCGCATCGGCAAGACGGAAATCCCGGTGGGGCTGCTTTCGGTATTCCTGGTGCTGCTGTCGACGGCCATCACAAATCTGTTTACCAAATCGGTAGCGACCGTCAGCGGCATTCTGTTTGCTGCGGCATTTTTTGTCATCTTCACGATTTCGGAACGGCAAAACCTGCGAAAGCACGCGTTAACCGCTCGCCAGATGAAGGATCATTTTCAGCTGGAACACCAGGACAACATCAGCCGGGAATCGGTGGGCATCCGCCCTGGCGGCACCATGGTGACGATGCGCGATGCCGCCAATCCGTTTGCGCTCAAGTGGACCCTGGCGCGCACGTCGACAGACGAGCAGGATGTGGTGGTGCTGAGTGTGCGGATCATGGGCGTGGGCGGCCCCGAGTTTCTCAGCGCCGATCAGCAAAGTTTCAGCGAACACGAGCAGATGGTGTTTACCAAGGCCATCTCGGTGGCCGAGAGTTTTGGCAAACGGGTCTCCCTGCTCGTGGTCCCTGCCGGAGACATCTTTGCCGCGCTGACCCAGGGAGCCAATTCACTCGAAGTGGATTCAGTGGTTTCGGGCATTTCGACCAAGATGACCGCCGAGGAACAGGCCTTTCACCTCGGCCAGGCGTGGGAGGCGCTGCCCGAGCCGAAGAAGCAGTTTAACTTCTACGTCGTGGATCCGAGTGGGCAGGCAAAGGTTTTCTATATCGGGCCGCATGCGCCGGCGCTGACCCCCGATGACGTCCAGCTGGTGCACCGCCTCTGGCTGAATATGCGCCGCGATCCTTCGATGCCGGACCTGCACCACAGCGACATCATCACCTATGCGCTGACCCGGCTGGCTGGCCAGTACGCCCGCGAAAAAGTGGACATTCTTCGCGATCTGCGCAATTACAAAGCCGCCGATTCGTCAATGATGCCCGCGCATAGTACCGGGAACGACCTGACCACAGTACAGCCCGTCCAGCCTTCCTCCGAGACATCGCCCAGCGGCGGGCGAGCCAGACTCTCCCACTGACGATCGTTCCTTTCTGACCTTTCCGCGAATTGTCATCGAGTTTACTCCGCAGGCCGGTTCCGGACGCCGGTCCGGACTCAGGATCAATCTGTGCGGGCCGTTGACCGATGCACTGTGCCCGAATTTGAATCAAGCAAACTTAAATCGCGCTTATAACTCCGACGGCTTATTCCTCTAACTCACAGGGGCTTCGGGTTGTTATTTGCTCCGCGTCAAATTATGTGAATAGATAGATTTTCGATGTGCAGTTTGTGTGTCATTAAAGATGACATAAAGTTCATTTGTAAATATCGGGGCGCAAACGTAGTTTAGTCGTCAGATAAGTAAGCCGGACCTGCCATGCAGGGCAAGCGGACACCGGCGAAGTTTGGACATCCTTCCACAACATGACAGGAGAAACCGTGAGCGTTTCAGAAATTCTTGCGCAGCTTGATCGCGAGATTAACCAACTAGAACAAGCGCGGTTATTACTAAAAGACGCCAGCACGTTACCTTCGCCACGAAGGACAGCGAAGACGAGGAGACTTACACCGGAAGGGCGGAGACGCATTTCGGAAGCGGTGAAACGGCGCTGGGTGGCCGAGAGGAAGGCCAAGGCTTCGACGCGGTAACTGTCGATCCTTAGTTAGTCGACCTAATTGCGAATTCTGATTACACGTGTGCGAGAAAGTTATTTTTCGCTCTGATGCACGTAAGGCAAGTTGAATGTGCGATCTTCGTGATAAGTTATCAGCGATTGGCGTAACACTCGCCAATCTGAACTCAGGGGCTGATTCGTACTCCCCAGATCAGCCCCCTTTTTTGGATTCTCCTATTTACAGCGTGTCGCCCGGTTTCCATTGAACAACCTGAACACCCGGGTCCACCAGGGCCGCAAGCTCGGCCGGTGTGCCCTTCAACGGTGGAAACGTGCCCCAGTGCAGCGGCAGGATCGTTCCTGCACCCAGAAAGCGCGCCGCCAGAGCGGCCTCTTTGGGCCCCATGGTGAAGTGGCCTCCGATCGGTAACATGGCGACGCTCGGGTGATAGAGCTCGCCGATGAGGCGCATATCTCCGAAAACGTGGGTGTCACCCGCGTGATAGAGCACCGGTCCATTCTGAATGGCAAGAACATAACCGGCGGCGACGCCCACATAGTGCGTTCCATCTTTGTCCTGTGCGCCCGAAGAGTGCTTGGCATCCACCATCGAGGCGGCGACGTCTCCGAGTTGCACCGTTCCTCCGAGGTTCATCCCAATGGTCTTGTCCCTGTCGACGCCCTGGCCGGCGACATAATCGGCCAGCTCGTAGATGGCCACGACTGTGGATCCATGCCTCTTCGCCACCGGGGTCACGTCCGAAATGTGGTCGCCGTGCCCGTGGGTCAGGAGGACGTAATCGATCCTCGATGGAAGCTCGAAGCCTTTGGGGTATTTGGGATTCTGCGCGATAAAAGGGTCAATGAGAAGGGTGGTTCCTCCGGCGGTCCGGATCAGAACAGTGGCATGTCCAAGCCACGTAATATGCGTACCTTCGAGTGAAACCATTTCACTGCCTTTCTGGCCGACTCCCCTTCTGCCCCCAGGGTTTCAGATCGGCCGGTGGCTATCAGGATTGCACAACTGTGCGCCCGGGCTGCCAATTGGAATTGCCAAACCTTTATATGGTCGGTTTGATTGCCTCCCCCGCCCGGTGGATGCCCACCGGAGTGGCGATCCTTAAACCCCAGCTTGACGAGCGACCCGGGCGCGACTATGGTTGTCCTAAAGGCGAATATATGGCGAAACTAGAGACACTCTTCCCCATCCTAGGCGGCCAGAATCTTTCCCTTCTCGCTCGTTCCGCTGCGGAGGCGCCGCTCGACTCGACCGGCTGTCTGACCGAATACCGCCCTATCGAGACCCGGTCAATCCTGGGCAAGACCACCTCTCGCCGCGGTCTGCCCTTTACCCACACGATCAATCCATACCGCGGGTGCGAGTTCGCCTGCCGGTATTGTTATGCCCGGTACGCCCACGAGTTTCTCGAAATGCGCAACCCGGAGGAATTTGAACGGAAAATCTATTTCAAACAGAATGCAGCGTGGCTGCTGGCCCAGGAACTGGCGCGCCTCAAACCAGGCACGCAGATTGCGCTGGGCACGGCTACCGACCCCTATCAGCCCCTGGAGCGTAAACAGCGCATCACCAAATCTCTGCTGGAGGTGTTTGCCCGGAAATCGGGATTCCGCCTGGGTATCGTGACCAAATCGACGCTAATCACGCGCGATGTGGACCTGCTCCAAGAGATCGCGGGCCGCCACGAATTGACGGTTCACCTGACCGTCACAACCATGAATGCAAAACTGGCCCGCATTCTCGAACCGCGCGCTCCCCGCCCCGATCTGCGGATTCGCACGGTTGCCCAACTGCGCGACGCCGGGATCAGGGCAGGAGTGCTGTGTTCGCCACTCATGCCGGGCATTACTGACGCGCGAAATTCCATCAATGCGGTGGCCAGAGCCGCCGCTTCCGCGGGCGCAAACTTTTTCGCCGCCAGTCCTTTGTTCCTGAAGCCTTGCTCGCAGCCGACTTTCTTCCGGTTTGTGCGGGAACACTTTCCGGAGAAAGTGGCTGAATACGAGCGGCGCTACGGGGCAAGCTCATTTGTCTCTTCCGAATATCGCAAGCGAATCGCAGATGTGGTCGAGTCCGTTTGCCGCGAGCACAAGCTTGGCACGCGCTACCTCGAAGACCTGGCGATCGGGGATGAGTTATCAAACAAGATACCGCCGCTCGGGGAGCAGCCGTGGCTGCCGTTCGTGGGTGACGAGGCGAGGGCGTGAGTCAGCGGAGAATTCGATTCAATCGCGCAACGGCGGTATTCCCTGAACTCCCGACTCAAACTCGAAGCTGCGGGTGTCATAATGCGCCGAAACCGAATCGAATCGCGACAGAACAGCTCGGGCTTTCGGAGGAACAACAGCAACCTCGTAGTTCTCCCCGGCGAAGGCGCGAACGGCGCTAATCGAGTCAAACCACATGATCGTAACGAACTCCACTTCCTCGCCCGATTCGCGCTTGCACAGGGAGATGCCGCGATAGCCCGCAATCTTGCGCTCCGCAATGCCGGTGAAAATCTCGCTGCGCAACAGCCTCTCGTATACCGGTGCGTTGGCGGGAGTCGTCCAACCATGCCAGATGCGCGTGATCATTGGGAACCTCGCGAGCCATGAGGGTTTTGGGCTTCAACGGGTCATGATGACTTCGGAGAGGCTGTCCTTGGCCAGGAACTGCCGGTGTCCCGACCATCCGGCGAAGAGGCGTTCGATGCTGCGGTTGGTGAAGGCTCTTTGTATCGGGAACGGTTCCGTCATCTGCATCTGCACTTCATCGCCCGCGGTCAGGTGGAAACGGCAAAACGTGGTGCCTTCTCCCTGGGTCTTCATGTGGAAGAAGGAGAGAACCGCGCCGCCGGGATTCATGGCGGAGTGAAGATGTTCGACGACCGGGGTCACGAAGGGTTCGGGCAGATAATCGAGTGCCGTCCAGAGCAGGACGACGTCGAACATGCGGCCGCCGAAGTTGAATGTACTCTCGATAAACCGGGACACATTCCAGATGGGATCGCCTTCGTCGTCCGTGCCCTCCTGCCAGTCCCCTTTGCAGGCATCGTGGACAATGTCGGCCATGAAGACACTGTGGCCCAGACCGGTGAGGTAGTTGATGTTTGTGGGAGAGGTGTAACCGATATCGATGACGCGAAGACCTGGTTCGGCCTGGAGGCGCTTGCGCAGTGTGGCCCAGCCACTTGAGTAACGGGGAATTCTGGGTCCGGTGAGTCCCGGACCCGGAGTTGCGGCTCCACTGCCTTGCTTTTTGTCGAACCAGTTTTTGATCAATCCGGAATTCCTTTTCGGCCGGGCGAAACCGTGGCTCGCTTAGCCGGATTGCAACCCAATGGCGCGCAGGTTACGAACCGCCACCGTTGGCGGAAGGATTGGGGCCGTCCGGTTTCTTGGCCCCTTGCGTCAGGTCGACTTTGCCGCGGAATACAGCGTTGTCTTCGATGGCCAGGCGAAGGGCGCGTACATCGCCTTCCACCGCGCTGCCGGCGCGCAGTTCTACCCGGCCTGTGGCCACGATGTTTCCCTTGAGCCTGCCCTGGATGAGTACGTCCCGGGCGGAAAGGTCGGCGAGAACATCGGCATTGGGTCCAATGGTCAAGCGGTTTTCCGCCAAAGTGATTGCTCCCTCTACATGGCCGTCGATAATAAGATCTTCACTGCCTTTGACTTCGCCGCGAATGATGACGGTCTTGCCCAGACGCGCAGGCGTCAATTCCACTGCCATATTTTCATTCCTTCCATCCATCGATTCTAGGATCTTCGATACAAGTGTAGCCGCTTGCCGGGCTTTGGGGCGGCACATTTTGGATCTTCTGCCTTACCACCGGCCCCTCCATGTGCAAAATTGGTGAACCCGCTTTAAATCCTGATGCGAACTATACTGAATGGAGCTACTCAGCTTCAATGTCCGCAACCGGCAAGACTCTGCGGCGTCTAATATGCGGAGAACTCAGCAGAGCCAACTCTTTTGCACAGTGCGTGGAAGACTCGAGACAGTTTTAGCCTGAGGACCCACGATTTGCGACAGAGACGGTCCGGAAGGCGAATGACCTCGAAACTGGCAGCGAAACGGCCTTATCATTCAAACGGCTTCCGCCGTTCGGCGATCCTTCTGGTGCTGCTGTCGGGGTCTGTTTTGGGCACCCGCGCCTCGGACCCGCTGCCCGGAGATAACGCATTGGTTGCGCAGGCGTTGGAGGCCGAATTAAGGGCTGCCCAGGACACCGACCACCCCATGGAGTATCGGCTGCGTAAATCCACTCCACGCCTGACGTCGACCAAGGAAATCATAGAAACCAGGGACGGAGCGGTGGCCCGGCTGGTCATGATCAATGACGCAGTTCCCGGCCCATCGGACCGGGAAAAAGACGACGGGCGCCTTGAAGCTCTGCTCGCCGATCCGAGCCGCCAGCGCAAACGCAAACAGAATGAACAAGACGATACCGGCAGAGTGTTAAAGGCGCTGCGCGCGCTTCCGAAAGCGTTCCTCTACCAATATGCGGGCTCGAATACGAATGGCCCGGTTCGAATCGACCGCTTTACTTTCCGGCCGAATCCCAAATTCAGCTCGTCGGACCTGGAACTCGAGGTGCTCACCGCGCTGACCGGAGAATTATTGATTGACTCCACTCATCTGCGGGTCGTGCGGCTGGAGGGTCATCTGCAACAGGACGTCGATATTGGATGGGGCCTGCTGGGGCGCCTGAACAAGGGCGGGTCGATTGCGATCGAACAGGCAGACGTGGGCCAGGGGCAGTGGCGGATCGTGCGCTTCCAGATGGAGATGAATGGGCGCGTACTCTTCAAGGCGCGCACCTTCGATACCACGGAAGAAGAGACACAGTTTGTGCCCGTGCCGGTGGGGATGACATATCAGCAGGCGATTCAAATGCTGCGATCAGGGCAGGGTGCTCAAACAGGTCAGGTAGTTAAATAGCCGGGCGATTCCTCAAACGCCGGGAGAGCTCAGCCGAACTCACCTTTGGCATCGTCCATCGCGACAAAGCGGCCACTGCACAGAAACGCGCAGGGCCGCTTTGCTGGTTTGGTTGTGGAACGTACGCTACTTGACCTTGGCGAAGATGATGACCATGGTGAACAACGAGAGCGACTCGATGAACGCCAGGCCAAGAACCAGGAGCAGCTGGATTCCGGCGCGGGCGCCGGGATTGCGGGCGAGGGCTTCAACGGCTGAGCCGGCTGCACGGCCCTGACCGAGGCCGCAAAGACCAGCGGCCAGCGCCATGCCGATGCCGGCGCCGATCGGCACCAGGTCGACCGTGCCCGTCCCGCCCTGGGCAAATGCCGGGATGGCGAAACAAAGCACCGCGAGAGTCATAAATACGTACTGAAGTTTCTTCATTGCTCTCCTGCTTCCCTGTGAATTGGCTGCCAGTGGGTGGTTGAGGCTCACCGTGCTGGCCCCCTCACGCTTGCAGCCGTCTGTGGCTCTGGAGCGGAAGCGATCTCCAGCAGAATCTTTCTCCTGGTTTTGGACCACGTCTGTGGCACTAAAAGCTCTAATGCTCGTGCGCAACCGCCTCGGACAGGTAGATCATCGCAAGGAGCATGAAAACGTAAGCCTGAATGAGGGAAACGAACGTATGCAGGCCAAGAAATATGGCCGGAATGGCGATCGGAACCAGGGAGAAGAAGACCAGGGTCACCAGATCGCTGGCGAACATGTTGGCGTAAAGACGGATGGTAAGCGACATCATGCGGGCGCAGTGGGAGATGATCTCGATGGGAAACAACAGCCAAGCGATCCACCAGATGGGGCCGGCAAAGTGCTTCATATATCCGACGAAGCCCTGCTCTTTGAATCCGTAAAAGTTGTAGTAGACGAACGTGCAGAGCGCTATGCCGAGAGGGACAACGGGGTCGGCGGTGGGGGTATGAAGGCCGGGAACCAGGCCGAGCAGATTGTTGATGACCACGAAGAGAAAGACGCACGTTACGAACGCCTGGAAACGTTCGTAGCCATGGCCGATAATCTGGTCGGCCGTCGAACCGGTGAACTCGTGAATGATTTCTGCGACATGCTGCGCAGGGTTGGGCTTCTCGACCGACAGCGTGAACCGGACGATCAGAAAGAACAGGACGAGTCCCGCGGCCACCGCGACTTCAAGCGCAAAGGCATTGTTGATTGGGGCGTCCGGATGGGCGGGATGAATGCCGAGCATGTTCATCACTGAAACGATGAAGGGCCCGAAGAGGTAATTCAGCAAATTCGTAATCGCGAGATTCTCATGCATGAAGACGAATGACTTTCTGTTTCCGGCAGGGCCACGCTCGGGAACTACTCAGTTTTTGAGCAGTCGAAGCGCCTCCCAGGCCATGGCGATCATGGCCAGACCCAGGCCGCACAGGAGCGCTATCGCCGAACCCTGGAAACACTTCAGGCTACCATAAATCGCCGCTGCAAAGATGGCCAGGCGGATCATAAAGAAAACCACCACGGCCCCCGCGCCTCTGGGGGTTTTCTTCTGATCCAGCCGATCGTTGATCAGGCGAATGAGGCGTTGCCATTCCAGGATGCTGGCAGAAGAGATGACGGCGCCCACGGCCAGCATGGAAGCGTTGCGCCAGCCCGAAGCGAAGAACAGAATCAGGGTGGCGATGAGTCCCAGAATCAGCGTGGCGCGCATAGCGCGTTTGAGCAGTGCCTGAAGGGCCTCGTCGGTAAGCCCGGCGATGGGCGAAGTCTCCTCGGTCATGGCTTCGTGTCGTTGTTTCCGATTTGGGTGTCTGCGCCGGTGGAGAGGACAAGGCGAACCACGTAGACAATTCCGGAAATGCCGCCGAAGACCATGCCTGCGAGGCCGATCCACGATTGATGCCAGGCTTTGTCGGCCCATGCTCCGAGGAGCCAGCCGATGAACGCCGCGGAGGGCAGAAGTATGGCTATCTGCATCAGCTTCTCTGCCTGCACCAGGGTCTCGAGGCCGCTCGAGCTTTTGCGTCGAGGAGAGGGATCCGGAATGGGGCGGTTGTAGGGCATCGGCGCCAGTGTCCAGCATACAGCGCCACCGGACGAGCGGGTATACTTCCCTTTTGAGGCAAGTGCAACATCCGGAAAGGAAAACGTGTTCGAATCGGAGTTCGAGCGCAATCTTTTTGAATTGCGCAAAGAGAAATTGGTAGAGATCGAGAAGCTGGGCCAGGCAGCCTATCCGAACCAGTTTCCTTTCTCGCACACCATCGCGGATATTCGAGCGCAATGGAACGAGGCCCAGGGGGAAGACCTGGAAGCCAGGCGCGTGACGGTTGCAATCGCGGGCCGTATCATGGCCATCCGCCAGCAGGGCAAGGCGGGATTCGCAACCCTGCAACAGGGGGGTGAACGCCTTCAGATCTACGTCCGCCTCGATGCCGTGGGGGAAAAGGGATTTGCGCTCTACAAGTATCTCGATCTCGGCGACCACATCGGTGTGACGGGCTACCTTTTCCGTACCCGGACGGGCGAGCTGACGGTGCATGCAGAGCGGTTGACGTTCCTGGCCAAGGCCATGCTCGCGCTGCCGGAAAAATTCCACGGGCTGGCCGACGTCGAACTGCGCTATCGCCAGCGCTACGTCGACCTGTTTACGAACCTTGATGCCCGGGAGGTGTTCGTCAAGCGGGCCGGGGTTCTGAAGGCCCTGCGGCGGTTTTTCGACGACCGCGGCTTTCTGGAAGTGGAAACGCCGATGATGCAGCAGGTTGCCGGCGGCGCGGCGGCTCGCCCCTTCCGCACCCATCACAATGCGCTGGACATGGATTTGTTTCTCCGCATCGCGCCGGAGCTGTACCTGAAGCGGCTGGTCGTGGGTGGCCTCGATCGCGTGTACGAAATCAACCGGAATTTCCGCAATGAGGGCATCAGCACGCAGCACAATCCCGAGTTCACGATGCTCGAGTTCTACCAGGCCTACGCGAACTACCACGACCTGATGCGGCTCACAGAGGAGATGATTGCGTTTGTGGCGCTCGAAGTGAACGGGACAACGGTCGTCGAGTTCAACGGGAACGCGATCGATCTGGCCAAGTGGCAGCGGCTCACGATGCGCGAGGCGATTCGCCATTACTGGCCGCACGAAGCGGGGCCGGGTCCGGCGTTGACAGCCTTCGATTCGACCCAGGTGTTTCAATCCCGGTTGCGTGCCGCCATCAGCTCGCTGGAACAGGCACAAGGCGAGACCACGCAGATCGGACCGGACCGGCTGTCGGAACTGAAGACGATTCGCGAGGCCCTGACGGCGGTCTACTGCGATTCAACCAGGGGCGCGCCGCTGGGAAAAACGGTCTACAACCTGTTTGAAGCGGTCGTCGAGCCGTTCCTCATTCAGCCGACGATTATCTATGACTATCCGACGGAGGTTTCGCCGTTGTCGAAAGCCAAGCCCGACGATCCGGACCACGTGGAGCGATTCGAGTTTTTCGCCGGAGGATTCGAACTGGGCAACGCCTTCAGCGAGCTGAACGATCCGGAGGAGCAACACAAGCGATTTGAACAGCAATTGAAGGAGCGGGGCCGGGGAGACGACGAAGCGCACCAGATGGACGAGGACTACGTGCGCGCGTTGGCCTACGGGTTGCCTCCGACGGGCGGAGAGGGCCTGGGCGTGGACCGGCTGGTGATGCTGCTGACCGGGTCCAGATCGATCCGGGACGTGATTCTATTTCCGCTGATGAGAAGTACAGGAAACAGGGAACAGGGATCAGGGATCAATTAATGTCCTGGCGATTTCAGCTCCATAGATTGCCTATTCGTCCCAGGGAACGCGGAGCGGGATCTTTTTTCTGTTCTCTGTTCCTTCGTCCCTGCTCCCTCCCACGGGTCGCCCAGGAGCTCAACCTACCTTGAACATCCTTTTCGTTGGCGATATTTTTGGAAGTGCCGGGCGCAAAATCGTGCGGGAGCATATCGGCCACGTTCGTGAGTCCAACGGGGTCGACCTCGTGGTCGTCAACGTGGAGAACGCCGCCGGCGGCTTCGGCGTGACGCCGCAGATTGCCGAAGAAGTTTTCGAACTGGGCGCCGATGTGCTCACCACGGGAAACCACGTCTGGGACAAGCGCGAGTTGCTTGATTATTTCGCTTCAGTTCCGAAAGATAGTCGCGAGCGGCCACGGCGGGTGTTACGGCCGGTGAACCTGCAGCCCGGGCTTCCTGGACACGGGGTGTACGAGGGCACTACTTCGAAAGGCGTCCCTTATGCCGTGATCAACCTGATGGGCCGGGTGTTTATGAACGGCACAAACGATCCGTTTCACGCCATCAACGATGTGCTCAAGAGCATCGCCGCGAAGGTCATCGTGGTGGATTTCCATGCCGAAGCAACCAGCGAGAAGGTGGCCATGGGCTGGCATCTGGACGGACGGGTCACCGCGGTGCTGGGAACACATACTCATATCCCCACCGCAGATGAGCGCGTTCTCCCCAAAGGAACCGCCTATCAGACCGATGTGGGGATGAGCGGTCCCTACGACAGCGTGATCGGGGTAGAGACGGAGCTCGTGCTTCACCGGTTCCTCACCGGCATGCCGGGCAAGTTCGAAGCCGCGAAGGGTAACCCCAAAATGTGCGCAGCGTTGATTACCTGCGACGCCTCCACCGGGCATGCGTCAGCGGTGGAGCGCATCATGCTGGGCGAATAGCCGAACTCCGCGATTAAGGCTTCTGATGGGCGGGATCAATATCGTTGATGCCCAGGACACGAACCGGTTGGGGCAAAAAACGGACTACGTAGGCTGGTGAATGAGTGGCTTTTAGCACCCTGCCCTTGCTGTCGAAGATCAGGTTCCATTCCATGGGGTGGGGGTTGGTGGAAACATCCGCGAAGCGGACAATGGTCCCACCATCTTTTTCTTTGACAAAGGTGGGCTCAATCGTAACCGGCACGTGTTCCGTCTCGGACGGATGGGGCAGCAATTCCCCCTCCCGGGGCGGCGGTGGCAGCTCCCCGGCCTGCGGGTTGGCGCCGGCTAAAGCCGCGTAACAAAGCGCGGTTCCGAGCCAGTTGGCGGGCCAGTCGGTAGTCTCTTCAGAGCGGATGCGATTGAAGGATGCGATGGTGAGGGCGCCGATGGGCGCCGGCGAGAAGAGAGAGTAGCCCTTGCGCACGATGGGGATGATTCGCACCTTGCCCTCGCCCCCGCGTGGGATCGCAGCCGAAAACATGCTCATCTCGCCCGTGCCTTCATTGCGCGAGAAGCGCAGAAACAGGTGATTGGGCAACGCCGGGCACACCAGCTGCCGATAGGTCCAGGAAGCCTGATTGAATTCGAGGTTTTGAAATCCTGCCCGTTCCTGAATCGAGGCTTCCGCATCCGCTTCGAGATCGCGATCGTGCCTGGTCATCTCGTCCGCGGACAGGATTTTGATGGATCCAGCGGATTCGAGGTTCGTCTTGACGGTGTCAGATTGCGGAGGGCGGGTATCGGAACCGGTCTGGGCTGCCAGCAGTGCGCAGGCGGCAGCGGGAATCAAGAGCGACAGGGCCAGGGGAGGCTTGATACGAAGCATGCTCCCTCTAGACTACCACTGCGGTTGGATTTGCCGGGGTGCGCAGACGAGTCCGGCCGGGCGGCCCGGTCGCGCATTTCCGCAAAGAAAAAGGGCAGCCGCAAGGGCTGCCCTTTGCTGATCCCAGGAGTGAAGGGTGGCGCGTCTGGTGGTCATTCACCCATCCTTCATTGTTCCGGCCTGTTTAGTGGGCTGCCGGGCGGTGCACTGGCGCATGGTGCACAGGGGCGGTCTTCTTCTTTGCCGCAATGAATTCGCCTTCGCGCAGCACGATCTCGGCCGACTGCGCGGTTGTGTCGGTGGCTGGAACCTGCCGGTAGGAGTCGTAGGTCCCCACCAACTCATTGTCCGGCTGGGTCTTGAACTCGAAGCCAGGAATGATGGTCTTGAGCTCGGCGTCGGTGAGCGGTTTCTTCAGGTTGACAATGAAGTCTGCCACTTTCGAGTCCTTGGCATCCTGCGTCACTGCGACTTTGATCGTGTTCGCATCGGCGGAAATGACGATTCCGGGGACCTGGGTCTCCTTGTCCTTCAGTAAGGCCCAGAGTTTGTCGGCATCGTCCTTGGATCCGACAGCCAGAACCGTTTCCTTGTCCGCGAGGGCCAGGGTATTCAAATCGGGCGTTGCGGCAATCAGATCGTGAATCTGCTCCGCGGGGCTCTTGGCGGGGTCGATATGGTAGGTTCCGGGCGGGAAGGTCGAGGCCTGGGCCTGTTGCTTGAGGGCGTCAAGTCCATCGAGACTGCCGTGGTACTTCTTGTAGTAGTACTCGAGCTTGGGCTCGATCTGGGCCTTGTAGGCCGGAGGAGCATAGGCCCAAACGCGTGCATATTCCCAAACGGCCTTGGGCAAGTCCTGGGTCGAACCGGGCTGGCTGAGAGCCTGTGCCAGCTGCAACGTATCGACGAGGCCCTGAGACTTGGACTGATCGTCGGTGTACATCTTCAGCTCTTCCGTGTATTCCTCCTGCGCGCCCTTGAAATCCTTCTTGGCAAGAGCGTCGTCGAGTGCAATCGCGGAGTGGAAAATGGGATATGCCGCGCCGGTAAGCTTTTTCCATTCGTCGTCCGCAGTCGCGGCGGGCTTGGGAACCTGAAGGCCTTTCTTGGCCATAGCCGCGGCATCGTCGCAGGTTGCGGCATCGCTGGTTTTGCCGCATTGCTGTTTCTTGATCAGAACGGAGTAGAGGATGGCCTTCAGGTTGTTGGGATCGATCTGCTGCAGCTTGCCGGCAGTATCGACCACCTTCGCCGCATCGCCGGTCGCCTGGTAGGCGTCCAGCAGTGAGTCCAGCACTATCGCTTTAGCCTTGCTCTGTGGATACTTCTCCAAAAAGCTTTCCCCGGCCGCGGCCTTAGCCTTGGGATCGGTTTGCGTTTGGAACATCTGGAACGCGTTGTATTCAGCCGGATCGGCAATGCTGATCTGGCCCTGATCCTGGGCACGCAGCGAAGGCGAGGCAAAAAAGCCCACGCTGGCCAGCGCCACCACAGACGCAAAGACTAACTTCTTCATTCAGTGCTCCTGGGAAATTCGGAAATGGAAATCGAAAATCAAGCACTCGCTCTCGGAAAGTACAACCGTTCGAGTCATGCGGTTGAGTCCCCGGGATCAGAAAGCATAAACAACGGCTTCCTTGGCAGTGTTGGAAGGATTATAGAAAGCCGTGCCCCCCCTGACAAGCAAAGTTGC
>DASXGD010000248.1:0-3051 GCA_036489245.1 Occallatibacter sp.
CCGTTTCCTCGCTCTCACCCTCGGCCAGGATCACCAGTTCGCGCCCGATCCACTGCTGCTTGGCGCGTTTGGAAATCGATTGCTGCAGCTTCATCAGGCGGCGTTTACGGGCCTCGATGGTGCGCTTGGGGACCTTCGCATCGAGCGCATGTGCGCCTGAGCCTTCTTCGTCGGAGTAGCTGAACACGCCGAGCCAGTCGAACGCCGCGTCGCCGATAAACTGCTCCAAAACTTCAAAGTCGCGGAGCGACTCGCCGGGGAAGCCGACGATGAACGAGGTGCGCAACGCAATTCCCGGAACCGCGGCCCTGACTTTGTCCAGAGTTTTGAGGAAAATGTCCGCACCCGCGCCGCGTTTCATGCGCTTGAGAACGTCGGGTGAGGCATGCTGCAGCGGCACATCGAGGTATTTGCAGATGTTGTCGTGCTTGGCAATGGTTTCGAGCAGACGCCCGGTGATGCGGTTGGGATATGCATAAAGAAAGCGCAGCCAGCGCAGGCCCTCGATCGCGGCCAGGCGGTCGAGCAGTTGCGCCAGTCCGTCCTTCAGGCCCAGGTCTTCGCCGTAGCATGTGGTGTCCTGGCCGATCAGCGTGATTTCCTCAACGCCGCGGGCCACAAGCTGTTCTGCCTCCGCAACCACCGACTCGAATCGCCGCGAACGGAATTTGCCCCGCAGGTTGGGGATGATGCAGAAAGTGCAGGGATGGTCGCACCCCTCGGCGATCTTGATGTAAGCCGATGTCTGGCCGGTTGAAAGCAGGCGCGGCGTTGTCTCGTCGTAGAGATACGTCGGTAGCATATGCGCGGCGCCTTGCCAGTCGTCGCGGCGGAAGCGGCCTTGCTGCTCGCGGAGGTGCCCTTCGGGTCTTGAAGCTGTTGAGTCGCTCTTGTGGGAGCCGGAGAGCGACTCCTGACCCGCTCGTATGTCGCCATGGCCATTGCCGCCAAGAATGTTGAACAGGGACGGCGGCGCGGGCGCCGCGGGTGCGATGCCCGCTGCCTCGAGAATCGATTCCAGCTCGCCGGTGCCGACGACTGCGTCGACTTCGGGGATGTTCTTGCGGATTTCGTCGCGGTAGCGCTCCACCAGGCAGCCCGCGACGATCAGCTTGCTTGCGCGGCCTTCGGTCTTGTGACGCGCCATTTCGAGAATGGTGTCGACCGACTCTTGCTTCGCTGTATCGATAAAGCTGCAGGTATTGACGACCAGGATGTCGGCCTCTTCAGGCCGCGCAGTCAGGCGGGCGCCGGCCCGGTCCAGCAGGCCCATCATCACCTCTGAATCCACGAGGTTTTTGGGGCAGCCTAGCGAAATAAAGCCCACGGTGCGTGCCGTGGGAGGGGAATCATTGCTCACTTGTCTATTTTAGCTGGAAGTTGACTCAAGAAGAAGCCGGCGAAGCACAAGGACGGTAGATGCCGGTGAACCGGGACCGGGTTATCACACGAGAATGTGGTGCGAGTCACAGACGGTTTGATCGACCAGGGCTCCAATTGGCGGCGCAGTACCGCATCCTTCCTATCGCGACCCAAACCATCTTCACATGCGGTCACGATAGTCGACTCGCCCTGACAACTCGCTGATTTGAGACACAGGAAAGGAGTCTCGCATGTCCCCCATCGTCACAAAACCTGAATTTCGGGCTCCGTCAGACATTTTGGAAAAGGAAGTTGCGCGGCTAAACGTTCCGCTGCCGAAGGCGCCCCTGGCCGTTGTGGCCACGCCCCTCCTTGGCACCTGGGTTAACTGCAACCATCAGGCGCCCGGCCTGGTTCGGCTCATGATTACGGCCGCCGGCACCGCGGTGCTGGTGCACGGCTTTGGCGCCTGCACCCCCACTCCCTGCGACTGGGGCGCTGTCCCCGGCCACATCTATGCGGACAATGTTACGGCCACCCCGGCGGTAGCCTTCTCGGCGATCTACACGTTCGCCTTCAAGCAAACTACGATTGTGGGACGCCTGCTGAATGGCGCCCTCATCGTCGAGACCTTCGACCACTTCACCGACAACAGCGGCCGGGCGGACTACTATTCACTCAATTTCCTGACCCAATAAGGCTTTGTCGTTTGCATTCCTGGCAAGCGATCTTGTGGGCGTCCGCACGACGGGAGCGGATGCCCACAATTTCCGGACCTTCTTAGACCCGGTCGAGATTTTTGAAGATGTCGCGGATGTTTCCATTGACATCATCCTGAAGTGGAGGTGTATCCGCATCGCTGAAGCGCGGATGCCCCCCGGCCTGGATTCGGGCAAGGAACTCTCCGTATTGATTCGATTGCAGCGATCGCAGCGAGGCCACGGTGAAGCGCTCCTGCATTTGTGCGACGGTCAGGCCGGCTTTCTTGCCTTCCTCCACCTTCCCGGTCAGTTCCTCGATGTAATTTCGCTGGTTCGTCATCACCACGCGGTCCGACTGCATGGGACCATGGCCTCCGAGAACGTATTTGAAATCGGCGCGCATGACGTTATCGATCGTTGCGGGCCAGGCGTGGGGAAACCCGTCGCCGAGGTTGGGCAGCCAGCCGTGGCTGGCGTCCCCGGTGGCCAGCGCCCGCTGCTGCGGGCACAACACAAACACGTCGCCTGCCGTATGCGCATGGCCGTGAAACTCAAGGTGCAGATCGAAAGCCGGATCGCGGAGCAGATAGGAATCGTCGAACGTAATGGTCGGCAATTCGAGCGGGTAGTCCTTCAGTTCGGCCTGGTATGCCTGCATCTGTCGAACCTGTTCCGCGCAAAAGCCCTTTTCCGCGGCTGAGCTGGAATGGGCCGCCCGCTGCTGCATCTTGTCGATTTGCTGCGGGACCTCATCGAGCGAAGCCTTCATGCGAGCGATCGCAAGCTCCGACATGAGTTGCTTGGTGGCGTTCGTGGCAATGAAGTCGACCTTGCTGCCCGTCTGGGTATAGGCATGGTCCCCCTGCGTATGATCCCAGTGGAAGTGTGTGTTGATGACGTAGCGGACCGGCTTGTCGGTCAGTTCGCGCTTGATCTGCGCCACCAGCGCCGCTGCAGCCGAAGGCTTGGAATGGGCGTCGACCACCAC
>DASXGD010000265.1:0-11935 GCA_036489245.1 Occallatibacter sp.
AAGTGGCCGTAGGCGGCTGTCTTCTGGTAGATCGGGCGGCGGAGGTTCAGGCTCTCGATGATGCCCTTGGGGGTGAGGGAGAAGTTCTTCCTGACGAGTTCGGTCAACTGGGAAGAATTGAGCTTGCCGGTGCCGAAGGTCTCGACCAGGACACTGACCGGCTCGGCAACGCCGATGGCGTAGGCGAGCTGCACTTCAACCTTGTCTGCGAGGCCGGCGGCTACCAGGTTCTTGGCGATGTAGCGCGCCATGTAGGCTGCGGAGCGATCCACCTTGGTCGGGTCCTTGCCGCTGAAGGCGCCGCCGCCGTGACGGCCCGCGCCGCCGTAGGTGTCGACGATGATCTTGCGGCCGGTGAGACCGGTGTCGCCCATGGGGCCGCCGATGACGAAGCGGCCGGTGGGATTGATGTGGTACTTGGTGTGCTCGTCGAGCCAAGCCGATGGGAGCACCGCCTGGATGACGTGCCTGAGAATGTCGGCGTGGAGCTCTTCGTTGGAAACCTGCTCGGAGTGCTGGGTGCTGATGACCACCGCGTCGATGCGGGCGGGCTTTCCGTTTTCGTCGTATTCGACCGTGACCTGGCTCTTGCCGTCGGGACGCAGGTAGGGGAGTTTGCCGTTCTTGCGGACTTCCGACAGCCTCCGCGTCAGGCGGTGGGCGAGGGAGATGGGAGCCGGCATGAGTTCTTTGGTTTCGTTGGAGGCATAGCCGAACATCATGCCCTGATCGCCAGCGCCGCCGGTGTCCACGCCCTGGGCAATGTCGCCGGACTGCTTGTTGATGCTGGAGATGACCGCGCAAGTGTTGGAGTCGAAGCCGTACAGGGCGTTGTCATAGCCGATCGCGGCGACGACGCCCCGGACGAGAGTCTGGAAATCGACGTAGGCCTTGGTGGTGATTTCGCCGGCGATGACGACCAGGCCGGTGGCGGTCAGGGTCTCCGCAGCCACGCGGCTGTAGGGGTCCTGGTCGAGGCAGGCGTCGAGGATGGCGTCGGAAACCTGGTCGGCGATCTTGTCGGGGTGACCCTCGGTGACTGACTCAGAGGTAAACAGAAAACGCTCGCTCAAATTAGCATTCCTCCCGGGTTCAGGGAATTCAGATGGGTGGTGCGGATAATCCAGCCCGTTCGCACGGTGTACTTAACTATGGTAACTGCTGCGACGAGTTCCAGCCAAAAAGTCGCAGCAAATGGAGAGGAATGCGGGGTTGACGGGCGCCTGGAGGGGCTGAGCAGGCGCGCGGGGGGAGGAAAATCAGCGATGCATTCGACAAGGGGAGCGATCCGGCGGGGGGCGAAAAGCCTTGCCCTGCGACAGGGGCCCATCCCTGCGGGGCCTTTTCTCATCTTAGGATCTCAGGCGAACAGGTGTGTAACCCACGATTTAAGAGAGAGATAGGCGCCGTCCAGTTTTTCGAGGGCGGGATTGGGGGGGAGAAAGTTGGTCCACCAGCCGGCGCGGAGTCCGTAATAGCGGACCATGAGGAAGCCCGCGGCGGCGACAGCAGACAGCATGATGACGGCTCCCAGCCAGCGGATGCGGAACTCGACCGCTTCGCGGCGCTCGATACGGGCCCGGCCGACATTGGAGGCGAAGGTGGTCCAGTTTGGCTCTTCGATGACGAGGCCGGAAGCGACGCAGGCTTTGATGAATCGATCGGTCCAGTCATGCTGGTCGAGGCCGAGAGCGCTGACGTATCCGCGAACGATGCCCTTGTTGAGGATGCCTCCGGGGAGTTGGCGAAAGCGATCCTGCTCCAGCGCAACCAGGTGGTGCTGGCTGATCTTGGTAATCGCCGTTATGTGTTCCAGCGCAATGCCGCGAGACGTCCGCTCCATGCGCAGGTCTTCGCCGAAGCTTCCCATCGGTAAGTACCCGAGTAAGCGAATCTAAAGTAATTTTGTCCTAAAGATAACTCGGCGTTCTGAGTTAGTCAAAGGCAACGCGCCAATCTTTCCTGCTTTTTACCATAGTTTTCCATTTCAGGATGGGGTTCCAAACGGGAACATGTTGGCGTGCGTGGTTCCGTGCATGGTTCGGCGACCGGCGGGCGCGCAACGTGTACTGCCGGTGTCGTCCGTTAATGACGATGTGGCTGCTACCCTGAGAGGGAGAGCCGCCGTCCGGTTTTCGCGCACTGCGGCGGGACTGGAAATGAAGGACTGGGAATGAACAAGCTCATCTTTGCCAACCTGCTGCATCGCCCCGTACGGTCGCTGATCAGCGTGCTGGCGGTGGCCATTGAAGTGGTTATGATCCTGTCGATCGTGGCGATTTTCATGGGCATGCTGAACGATCAGAAGCAGCGCACCAACGGTATCGGCGCCGACCTGGTGGTGAGCCCGCCTAACGCCAGCTTTATGAATGGCGTGAGTGGAGCGCCGATGTCGGCCAAACTTACGGAGGTATTTCGGCGCCTGCCCCACGTTGCGGTCGCGGCTCCCGTGATTTCCGATTTTTCGATGAGCGGCTCGGTCGAGATTCTCTACGGAATTGACTATGCCAGCTACGACGCCCTCAAGCCATTCGTTTTCATTTCGGGGACGCCCTTTCAGAATCCCTACGATGTGATCGTGGACGACGTTTTCGCTCACGCCGCGCCGGGCCGCGAGGTAGGGGACTCGATCAAGATTCTGAATCATGACTTTCGAATCTGCGGCATCGTGGAAAGCGGCAAAGGCGGGCGCAAGCTGATACCGATTGAAACCATGGGGAGTTTGATCGGGGCGGAAGGCAAAGCGTCGGTCATTTATCTCAAAGCCGACAACCCCGGCAACGACAGCCTGATCGTCAACGAGATCCATTCCACGCATGGCCTGGAGAACTACAAGGTGCAGACCATGGCGGACCTGATCGCGCTGTATACCCCTTCGAAGTTTCCCGGATTCGACCTGGCGTTGAACGTGGTGATCACGATCGCTGTGATCGTGGGTTTTCTTGTGATTTTTCAATCGATGTACACGGCGGTTCTGGAGCGCACGCGGGAGATCGGGATTCTGAAATCGATGGGAGCATCGAAGGCGGCGATCGTGGGCGTGATCCTGCGCGAGACGGCGGTGCTGGCGGTGGCGGGTGTGCTGGTCGGGATTGTGTCCACGTTCGGGGTGCGGACGCTGCTGCACCTCCGGTTCCCGACCTTTGCGTTTGAAATGACGCCGGCATGGATGGGCTGGGGGACGATGATTGCGTTTGCGGGGGCGCTGTGTGGAGCGCTGTATCCGGCCTGGGTCGCATCCCGCAAGGATCCCATTGAGGCGCTGGCTTACGAGTAAAGCGCTGTGTTTAAGGTTCGCGTTGTTTCCGAAGCGTGTTTGGGGATGCAAGCATGAAAAGCAACCGCGGGTCCTTCGACTGCGTCCGCCGCGGCGGACTTCGCTCAGGATGACAGAGTGGGGGGATGGACAGAGTGGGGGCTGGGCTGAGTTCGGGATGACAGAGTGGAGGATGGGCTGAGTTCACGATGACAAGGGAGTTCCGCTCCAGCATGCTATCGAGCCTTCATGGACTGGTCCTGGGAGCGTGAGCGGCGGTCCACTTCAGGAGCCGCTGATGAGCTTCGGTGCGTGCGGCTTCCGCCAGGTGCGAGGCGGCATCGTCGCGTTGGCGGAGAATCTGGTCCCGCTTGGCGGAGTTGGTTTCGGCGGCGGAGGCGAGGCCCAGCCAGAAATAGGCTTCGGCGTAGTCCTGGGTGACTCCTTCGCCCGATTGATACAGATTGCCGAGCTCGTATTGAGCCATGATCACGCCCTGGTCGGCGGCCTTGCGGAGCCAGAGGGCGGCTTCAGCGGTGTCGACGGGGACGCCGACGCCGAGCAGATAGGCGGCGGCAAGACGGCACTGGGCAATAAGGTTGCCCTGCCCGGCGGCTTTTCGGTACCAGCGGATGGCTTCCGCCATGTCCTTGGGAGCGCCCTGGCCGGTGGCATAGAGCGCCCCTAGTTCGAGTTCGGCGGCCGGGTATGAATTCTTTTCCTCGGCCTTGCGATACCAGGCGATGGCCTGCGTTTTGTCCGCGGGGAGGCCTCGACCGGTTTCATAGGCCAGGCCCACGGCAAACTGGGCGTCGGGAACCCCGCGCTGGGCCGCTTTAAGGTACCAGCGTGCGGATTCGGCTTCGTCGCGGGAGACTCCCAGCCCATTGTGGTAAGCGACGGCGAGGTTGTATTGAGCTTCCCCGTTACCCTGGTCGGCGGCCTTGCGGTACCAGAGCAGGGCCTGGGCCAAATCGCGAGGCACGTTCTGGCCGAGGGCGTATTCAATGCCGAGGCGGAACTGCGATTCGGGGTCACCGGCTGACGCCAGCTTCTGAAGCTCCGCGATGCTTTGGGCAGAGACCGCGGCTGCGGCGGACAGCAGCAAAGGGATGGAAAGAGAGAGCCTGACGGTTCGGGAACGAAGCACGTGCATACCGCAACCTCTGGGAAAAGAATGCGAAGAGATGAGGCCCGTGGTGCGGCGCAGCTCCCGGTGCGGCGTCGTAACAGGCACCTTCCCTCGCCTGGGGGCGAGTGGAGGCGTAATTGGCGGGGGATTACACGGACATACTAGCGCGAAATCAATGTGGACGGACAAGAAAAATTATCGGAATTCTAATCGGCGAAAAGGAAACAGCCCGAACGGGCTTCTTCACATCCCGAACGGCCGTCTTCACATCAGGATCAGGCCTTCTTTGTATCCGCGGGTCACGGCTTCAGTGCGCGTAGCGGCGCCCAGCTTGGCGAGGATGGAACTGACGTGAAACTTCGCGGTGTGCTCGGAGATGTGAAGACGGGCGGCGATTTCCTTGTTGGCGGCGCCTTCGGCCAGCAGCGCAAGGACATCGATTTCGCGGGCGGTGAGCGGCTCACCGGGGGGCAGGTCGCCGGGGCTGGATGTCTCGCTCGAGGCGGGGAGAAGCACTTCAAGAATCTCTGGGGAAAAGACGGTGAGGCCGTCGTGCGCCGACTGGAGCGCGGCGGTGATTTCGCGGGGATGCGATTCCCGCCAGAGGACGGCACGGGCTCCCGACTGCAGGGCGCGGAGAATGCCGGCGCGGCGCATGCTGTCGACTAACACGACGAGTGGGGGTGCCGCGGGCAGAGCCGAAACGCCGGGCAGGCCGCGGGCGATCGAGGTGTCGGAGGTGTCGAGCAGGACGACGTCGGGCGCCGACTCGCGCATGGCGGAAAGCAGGTCGGCGGTGCGGCCGGGGTTTTCGGCGATCTCAAAGCGAGGGTCGGCCCGCACGATAGCTTCGAGGCCCGCGCGCGTGATCGCCGATTTTGCCCAGACCAAGACCCGGATCAAGCGGCCTCCGCCAACCCCGCGTGTTCAAGGAATTCGAGCACGGCATCGCTGGTGACGGCGCAGCCGAGCGCGTTGACGATCGCACTGTTGACACCGATTACGTTGCCCTGGGCGTCGGCGAGCGGCCCGCCGGAGTTGCCGGGCGCCAGGCGGACGTCGGCGAAGAGGAAGGGACGCGTTCCGGGCGGGGTATGAATGATGCCGGTACTGACAGCTCCTTCTCCATCGAGGGGATTGCCCACCGCGATGACCAGCTCGCCGGCGCGGCAGGTGCGGGCGCTGCGCACCGACGCGGCGGGGAGGTGGTCCGCGCCGACGGCGAGTGCCGCCAGATCCCTGCTCGGATCGCGAGCAACCAGCCAGCCCTGCGATTTTCTTCCATCGGAGAACTCGACGGTGTGCACGCGCGAGCCTGCGACATGGGCATTGGTCACGATCAAACCCCGGGCAGAAAAGATCACGCCGGAGCCACGGGAGCCGTTCGGTCCGATGACGCGGACCGTGATCTGCCGCAGCCAGGCGGCGATGGAACCGACTGCATACCCGATAGTGATGCCGGACGAGGTGGGGGGATTCATGAGGGCAGCTGTTAGCTCTTAGCTATTGGCTTTTAGCTCCTTCTTGTGCGAGATAAAAATTTGTGGCTGATGATGAGATTGGTGTGATCCGGCGTCTCAAAATCGGGACTCTTCGACTTCAGTGCCCCGAAATTCATTTCAAAAATCGGGTCCCCCGAACCGCAGGTCCTTCGACTGCGTTGGGCGCGCGCAATGCGCGCCCAACGTCGCTCAGGATGACAGCGTTAAAAGCTATGTCGCTCAGGATGACAGCCTTCGTTATTTCGCTCAGCGACAGCCTTCGTTATGTCGCTCAGGATGACAGTTTTACTTGATCATTCACTTCTTCGGTTTTTCTCCCACTGTCACGGAAATCTTCACCAGCTGGCCTCCCCGGACGATGTCGAGGCTGATGGGCTTGCCGACGTTTTCGCTGTCGAGGAAGGGCTGCAGGCTGTGCATGCCCTGGATGGGCGAGCCTTCGACGGCAACCAGGATGTCGCCGAGGAGAATGCCGGAGGTTTCCGCCGGGCTGGCGGGGGCGACGGCGACGACGAGGAGTCCGGTATCGGCGGTAAGGCCGTGCGGACGGCGGGCGGCTTCAGGAAAAGCGACCGGCTGCATGCCGATGCCGAGATAGCCGCGGGCGATGCGGCCGCGCTGGAGAAGCTGATCGACTACGCGGTTCACCGTGGAGGCGGGAATAAGCGCGGCAGAACGGCGCGCGCCGGAGGTGGCCATGCCGAGGGCTTCTCCACGCGGATTGACGATGGGGCCGCCGGAAAAGCCGGTGAAGGGATTGAGGTCGAGGCGCAGCCAGCGGTCGACCCGGGCCCCCTGCCAGGTGCGCCAGGGGCCGCCGATGGCGCTGATGATGCCGTAGGTGGCGGCAATACCTTCCGCCTCGCGGCGTCCGACGGCGAGGATGACTTCGCCCACCCGGGTTTGGGATTCGTCGGCGATCGCGGCGGGGGCGAGGCCGGCTGGGACCTGCAGGATGGCGATATCGGTTCCATGATCGCGTCCGGCGACACGGGCCTTGGTTTTGGTACCGGAGGGGAGAAGGACGGTGACTTCATCGAGGCCGCGGATGGTGTGTTCGGAAGTGATGGCGAGCCCGTCGCGCCACAGGGTGCCGCTGACGCCGTCGCGACCGCCGTCGAGCACGGCGATGACCGACGAGCCGGCGCGCTCCACCGCATCGGCGAGTTCGTTTGAGAATTCAAGCAGGGAATTCGACATGATTTGCTCCTGCGGCCTGGGCCGCTGGAGATACTGTGCGACGGGAGACGCGGGCGGCGCATCCGCCGGGTGGGCATGGCGACCTGGCCGATTGGGCAGGCGCGCACACATACCCATGCGCGTCGAACAAGTAATAATGGTGTTTCATCCACTGGAAGATCGTTGGAGGCCGGTATGGGTCGGCGCGGGTTCAGCTGGTTCGCATGCTCTTTTGTCTTGTTCGCGGCATGTCCGGCTTACCCGCAGGAGCCCCCAGCGCCCAATTTTCGCGTCAACGCACAGGCTGTCGCGGTGGATGTAGTGGTGACAAGGGCCGGTGGTGAAGCCGCATCCGGCCTGCTGCAGCGCGATTTTACGGTGCTCGAGGACGGCAAGGCCCAAGCCATCGACTTCTTCCAAGAGCACTCGCCGGCGGGGGACGGCGATTCCGCTTCGCCGCCGCTTCCGCCCGACGTGTTTTCGAACCGGCCGGCGGCGGGCGATGCGCGAACGGCGCTGCTTGTGGACGAGCTGAATACCGCACCGCAGGAGCAGCACGACCTGTTCGGCGCGGTGGAGGGATTTCTCGAGAACCTGCCGCCGCGCTCCCGGGTCGCGATTTTTATCCTGAGATCGAGGCTGGAGCTGGTGCAGGGATTCTCCACCGATGTATCACGAATGCAGGCGGCGATGCGGGGGCAAAAGGCGACGGCCTTGCCTGCCGGAACCCGCAGCCAGCAGGAGGATGCCGAAGACCGGATGACTGCCGCGTTGTTCGCCGAGAGCGGGGCGCAGTATGCGGGCGCGGAAGGCGTCGCGGGGCTGCAGGAAGCCGACCGGACGGAGCGCACGCTCGCGGCACTGGAACAGCTTGCACGCAACCTTGCGGGCACGCCGGGACGGAAGAACCTGGCCTGGTTTGCGGGCTCGTTTCCGGTTTCTCTGTTTCCCCAGGGCAGCGAGGCGCGTTCCGTACGGCGCCCGAACGAGTCGGAACAGGGACTTCGGAAGGCCGCCCGTCTGCTGGCGGAATCGAAGATCGCGGTTTACCCGGTTTCAGTGGCGGGCGTCGAGAACAGCGTTTCGAGCGAGGCCGCTGCCCGCAGCGAAGAGGTCCACGGGGGCGACATGGTGCGCGCGGATGAGCAGCGGGCCGTGGCCAGGAACGCAAACACGGCCTCGATGGAGCGGCTGGCGTCGGAAACGGGCGGCGAGGCGGTATACGGCCGCAACGATTTGAAAGGCGCGGCGGCGCGCGTGGTGGGGGACATTGCGCATTACTACACGCTGGTCTACACGCCCTCGGCGAAGCGGCCCGACGCAAAATTCCGGCATATCGAAGTGAAAGTCGATCGGCCCAACCTGAGGCTCGCATACCGGCGAGGCTACTATGGAGGGCTTGCGCCGACCGATGATGCGCGGGCAGGATCGGATCCGCTTCCGCCCCTGCTGTTGCCGGGATCGCCTGCCGCCACCGAGGTTGTGTACGAGGCGTATGTGGAGTCGGCGCCGCGTCCCGCGGATGCGGCCCCTGCGGGTGGAAACGCGAAGCTTTCCGGACCGGTCACGCGCTACAGCGTCAATTTCACCATTCCGCCCTCCGGTCTCTCTTTTGAAGAGGCCGCCAATGGAGCGCAGCTCGGCATCATCGAAACATCGATCGTGGCCTACGATGGGGAGGGAAAAAAGCTCAACTGGGCAGGCGGCCTGACGAACGCCGCGTTGAACCCGGCGTCGTACGAGGCAGCGCAACGGTCGGGCCTGCTGCTGCACCTGGAAATCGACGTGCCTCCAACGGCGGCGACCCTCGTCACCGGAGTGTATGACCTGGGCGGGCAACGCGCGGGAACGCTCGAAATACCTGTGGGCACGTCCGCCCAACCGGTTTCGCTGACGGCCGGTTCAGAGGTGAACGGGGCGGCGGCCGAGGCCGGAGCGGAGGAAGAAGCGCCGTCGCAGGCCGCGGCGGCTGAAAGTGCATCGCCGTCGCTGCCGGGGCAAGAGGCGGCGCGGACGCCGGATCCGGTATTGGTCCCTCGGCCTCCGGCGCCGAAACAAGCGGCGAGCGTGGTCCGGGAGGGCCGGATGTCTCTTGATGTGGTGGTGAACGATGCGGCGGGAAAGCCGGTGCGCGGTCTGGAACCGTGGGACTTCAAACTGCTGGACAATGATCGATCGACCAAGATCCTGTCGTTCCACTCCTACGACGGGGCTGCGGTCCGACCCGAGCCGCCCGTTGAAGTGATCCTGGTGGTGGATGAATTGAACCTGCCGTTTGCGCAGGTGGCTTTTGTGAAGTCGGAGCTGGCGGAGTTTCTTCGCCAGAACGGCGGGCGCCTGGCGCAACCCTTGTCGATCATGCTGCTCACGGAGGAGGGTTTGCGGATTCAACCGCGGCCGTCGGTGGACGGGCTTGCGCAACTGGACCTGCTGAATCAGATCAAGGGCCACATCAGTTCGATCAACGCGGCGATGGGAGGCGAGGGAGCGCTGGAGCGGGCGCAAATCTCTGTACACCAGATGGCGACGATCGCGGAGAATGAAGCGAAAAGGCCGGGCCGCAAGCTGCTGATCTGGGTGGGGCCGGGCTGGCCGATGCTGCAAAACCAGGCTTTCCGGTTCAATGAAAAGGACCGGCAGCGGTACTTCAACGTGATTGTTGAACTCACCAATCGACTGCGGGAAGCGAGGATCGCGGTCTACAGCGTTTCGCCGGAAGACTCCAGCATGGGCGGAGGCCCTTCGCGCTCGCTTCTGTACCAGTCGTTTTTGAAAGGCGTGCCGACCGAGCAACAGGCCGATATCGGGGACCTGGCCCTGAAGGTCCTGGTGACGCGGACGGGCGGGCGCATCCTCGGCCCGGATAATGACCTGGTGGGCCAGATCAATCAATGCTTCGCGGAGGCGAATGCGTTTTATCGACTGTCTTTCGATCCCCCCCGAGCCGAACATGCGGACGAATATCATGATCTTCAGGTACAGGTGAACCAGGCAGGGATGATGGTGCGGACCAACAGCGGATACTACAATGAACCACCGGGCCACTAGGCTTGTCGCAGGAAGCGGTGTCAGGCCCGAAGCGGTCAGGCCGGATTGAAGCGGCTGACTTGATTGAAAAGGCCATCTTGAGCCGGATGTATCCAGGTTCATACACCTTGAGGCAGCGTCTGCTGCCGCGGGTTCAATGCCGTGTCGAGAATTGCGCTTGAGACCGCCGGGTCCACGCGCTCCAAGGAGAAAAGAAACAACTTGCCAATTCGACCCAAGCGCTGGGCCTACGCTGTCTGGCTGATCGTGATTGGCGGGTTTGCCGTTCTGCATGCGCTTCATCTGAGCGCGGACTTCCCCAACAACACTCCGTGGATTTCCGATTGGGCCAAGTACACCGATGAAGGCTGGTATGGGAATGCGGCGGTGCGCGCCCACCTGTGGGGGCACTGGTACCTGCGCGGCGACTTCAACCCCGCGCCGGCGGTGCCGGTGTGGCCGCTGCTTGAATGGGTGTTGTTCGGCTTCACCGGGGTGTCGATTGAAGCCGCGCGGGGGTTGGCGGTGGCGTTCTTTTTCGCCAACCTGATGCTGAGCTATGGGCTGCTTCGCGCGCGTGGACCTCGATGGATGGCACTGCTTGCGGTTACGTTTCTGGTGACCAGCCCGTTTCTCTATTGCTTCAGCCGGCTGGCAATCCTGGAACCGATGCTGACCGCCTTCACGCTGGCGGCCCTGAATCTCGCGGTGCGGCTGGAGCGTTTTCGACGGCCGGTGCTGGTGTGCGCGGGAATCGGCGGGCTTTTCACGCTGATGATGCTGACCAAGACCACGGCGGTGTTTCTGCTGCCCTCGATCGGATGGGCGCTGCTGGCGCCCCTGTGGCGAAAGCGGAAGCTGGCGGTGCGCTGTGCGGCGGCGGCCGGGGGTGCATTTGCGGCGACGTTTGGCCTGTGGATGGCGCTGGTGATTCATGCGGGGCTGCTGCGTGACTATGAGTATCTTTTCGAGGTGAACAAATACCCCAAGCCGGCGGCGTTCTATTGGCCGCTGCTCAGCTTGTGGTGGTCGATTCACGGCGGATTTTGGGTCGACCGGATCCTTTTTCCGCTGGCCGGGCTGGTTCCGTTTTGCGCGGCCCTGGGGTGGCGCAGCGGCTGGGGCCGGCGCCTGGGGCGGGATCCGGCCTTTGGCGCGTCGCTGCTGGCGGTGGCGGGATACATCGGGTTTATGACCTATCAGAATCATCCCCAGCCGCGCTACTACGCCGTGGTGGCTTTCTTTTCATTCTTCGTGGTGGCGATGGGGATTGAGGCGCTGTTGTCGGCGGTATGGGTGAGTGAGCCGGGCGGGCAAGCGGAGGCCGCTGGGGGTAGCGAGCCGATGCCAAGGCCGGCGTGGAGGCGGAATGGGGTCGGCGTTCTGGGGTTCGCGTTGGTGGGAGCGGCGGTGGTTGCCGCCTGTCTGAACGGCGAGTGGACGGCGGGTCTTGCGATGCGTCCCGAATATACGTTTGTGCCCGCGGCGTGGAAACTGACGAACTATATCGATCAGCATCCCAACGGCAAGCGGCTTCTGCTGTCGATCAGCGGCGACGAGATCAGCATGACGACGCACCTGCCGGCGATCTGCGACGATTTCGGTACAGCGGACCTGGTGTCGAAGCTGCGCGATTATGACCCGGGATGGTTCGCCACATGGAACGACGTCGATCCGGGCACGCTCGAAGATCTCCACCATACCTACTCCCTGGAGCAGGTAGCCACGTTTCACGCGTTCGATCATCCCGACCGGAACATGCTGGTGCTGTTCAAGCTTCATCCGTTGCCGAATGGGCAGGTGCGCGATTCGGAGCTTGAAAAGCTGCAGGTCGCGCTG